>DATBQV010000073.1:0-5180 GCA_036560625.1 Gemmatimonadales bacterium | reverse complement strand
GTCTGGATCCGGGCGATGTCCCGGCGGATCGCCCGGAATCGCATCGGGTTGTCGATTGCTTCCGTGGCGGAGCGGAACCGGAGGCGGAAGTCTTCCACCGTGAGCGCCTGCTCCAGCGCCTCGAGCTCGTCACTCGACTTGTCTCGCCACTCCTTGAGCCGGTCGGCGCGGGTCTGCTTGTCCACGTCAGCTCTCCTCCCGCTTCACGAAACGGGTCCGGACCGGCAGCTTGGCCTGCGCCAGGCCCAGCGCCTTCTTGGCCAGATCCTCGGGAATCCCCTCGAGCTCGAACAGCACCCGGCCCGGCTTCACCACGGCCACCCAGCCCTCCGGATTGCCCTTGCCCTTCCCCATCCGGGTCTCGGCCGGCTTCTTGGTGATCGGCTTGTCCGGGAAGATCCGGATCCACACCTTGCCGCCGCGCTTCATCTCGCGGGTCATGGCGACGCGGCTCGCCTCGATCTGGCGATTGGTGATCCAGCCCGGCTCGAGGCTCATGAGCCCGAATTCGCCGAAAGCCACGGTGCTGCCCCGCTGCGCGATGCCCTTGGTGCGGCCCTTGAACATCTTGCGGAATTTGATCCGCTTCGGCGCGAGCATCGGTCAGGCCCCCGTGCTGTAAGTGCGACCGGCCATGTCCTCGACGACCTCGCCCTTGAAGATCCAGACCTTGATCCCGATCGTGCCGTAGGTCGTCTTGGCGGTGCTGGTGGCGTAGTCCACGTCGGCGCGGAGCGTATGGAGCGGCACCCGCCCCTCGCGGTAGCCCTCGGTCCGCGCGATCTCGGCGCCGCCGAGCCGGCCGGAGACCCGGATCTTGATGCCCTGCGCGCCCATGCGCATGGCGCTCTGAACCGCGCGCTTCATCGCGCGGCGGAACGAGATCCGCTGCTCCAGCTGGTGCGCGATGTTGTCGCCCACGAGCTGCGACGCCAGCTCTGGCCGCTTGATCTCCTCGACGTTGATCGCGGCTTCCTTGCCGGTGAGCTGGGCCAGCTCGTCGCGCAGCTTGTCCACCTCGGCGCCGCGCTTGCCGATGACCACGCCGGGCCGACCCGTGTGCACCGTCACCGTGACCTTGCCGGGCCGGCGGTCGATATGGATCTCCGAGATCGCGGCATGACCCAGACGGGTCTTCAGGTACTTCCGGATCAGCTCATCTTCCTTGAGCAGCGCCGGCATGTCCTTGGTGGCGAACCACCGGGACTTCCACGGCTTCACGATGCCGAGGCGGAGCCCGACCGGATGCGTCTTCTGACCCATTACTCGCTCTCTTTCGCCGCCACGTGGATCTCCACGTGGCTCGTGCGCTTGCGGATCGGGGTCGCCCGGCCCTGCGCCGCGGCGGTGAACCGTTTGAGCGGCTGCCCCGCGTTCACGATGGCGTGGCTCACCCTCAGCAGATCGGGATCGAAGCGCTCGTTGTCCTTGAGCGCCGCCTGCTCCGCGTTGGCCACGGCCGATCGCAGCGTCTTCGCGATCTGCTTGGCCGCGAGCTTCTTGTTGAACTTCAGGATCGCGTAGGCCTCGTTCACGTCCTTGCCGCGAATGAGGTCGATCACGAGCCGCATCTTCCGGGGCGACTGCCGCACACCCCGCTGGATCGCACGTCCGCTCATGGCTACTCCGGCTTTGCCTTCTTGTCGGCCACCAGTCTGCCGCTATGACCGCGGAAGAGCCGGGTGGGCGCGAACTCGCCGAGCTTGTGGCCGACCATGTTCTCCGTCACGTACACCGGAACGAACTTGTTCCCGTTGTGCACGGCGAAGGTGTGGCCGACGAACTCGGGCAGAATGGTGCTGGCCCGGCTCCAGGTCTTCACGACCCGCTTCTCGTTCCGGCTGTTCAGGATCTGCACCTTGGTCATCAAGGCATCCTGAACGAACGGGCCTTTCTTGACGCTTCGTGCCATGCGTTGAGCCTCGAAGTCTGGTCGTTAGCCCTTAGCTATTAGCCTTTAGCTAACGGCAAATGGCTAATGGCTAATGGCGAATGGCTAATAGCTACTGCGTAGCCTTCCCGCGCTTGCGCCCGCGGACGATGTACTGCGTCGACTTCTTCTTCCGATGCCGGGTCTTCCGGCCTTCGGGCTTGCCCCAGGGCGACGTCGGCGGACGGCCGCCCGAGCTCTTCCCTTCGCCGCCGCCGAGCGGGTGATCCACCGGGTTCTTGGCGACGCCGCGCACCCGCGGGCGCTTGCCCAGCCAGCGGCTCTTCCCCGCCTTGCCGACCGACAACAGCTCGTGCTCCGCGTTGCCGACCTCACCGATGGTGGCGAGGCACCGCGCATGCACCAGCCGCATCTCGGTGGAGCGGAGCCGGAGCGTCACGTACGTGCCTTCCTTGGCCACGACCTGCGCGCTCGACCCCGCGGTCCGGGAGAGCTGGCCGCCCTTCCCGATCTTGAGCTCGATGTTGTGGACCTGCGTGCCCAGGGGGACTTCGCCCAGCGGCACCGCGTTCCCGATCCGCACGTCCGCCCCGGGCCCGGAGACGACGTGATCACCCACGTTGAGGCCCTTGGGGTGCAGGATGTAGCGCTTCTCGCCGTCGGCGTAGACCACGAGCGCGATCCGCGCGCTCCGGTTCGGATCGTACTCGATCTCGGCGACCGTGGCGGGAATCCCGAACTTGTCGCGCTTGAAGTCGATCCGGCGGTACATCTTCTTGTGCGCGCCGCCTTTGTACCGGGCGGTGACGTGGCCGATGTTGTTGCGCCCGCCGGTCCGTTTCTTGGGCTCGAGCAGCGACTTCTCCGGCGTCATCCGGGTGATCTCGTCGAATCCGGAGACCGAGCGGAAGCGGGTCGCGGCCGTCATGGGACGGAACTGTCGGATGCTCATCTCAGCCCTCGAACACGGCGATCGAGTCGCCTTCCTTGAGGGTTACGATCGCCTTTTTCCACCGCGCCGTGGCGCCGCGGGTCCGCCCCCGCACCACTTCGTGCCGGCGCATCTGCATCGTGCGAACGGCCGTCACGGTGACGCCGAACAGCTGCTGCAGCGCGGCGCGGATCTCGTACTTGTTGGCCTCGGGGTGCACCTCGAATGTGTAGATCTTCCCCGTCTGATAGGCGGCCGAGCTCTTCTCGGTCACCACCGGCCGTACGATCGTTTCGTGCAGGGACGGCATCAGTCCCCCTTCTTCTTCTTGGGGGCCGGCTTCTTCGCCGCACCCTTGGCGGACGGCTTCTTGGCGGCCTTGGCCTTGGCCGGAGCCTTGGCTTTGGCCTTGGGGGCGGCCCGCTTGGCCGGCGCCGCAGCCGCCTTCTTGGCCGCGCGCTGCTTGGGCGCAGCGGCTTCCTCCGCCTCGGGTGCCTCACCCTCGGGGATCACGCCGGTGATCGCGCCCTCTTCCACCACGATGGCATCCGCCCAGAGGACGTCATAGGCCGACGCATCGGCCCACCGCATGACCTGGACGTCCGGCAGATTGCGCCCGCTCAGGTAGGCGTTCGGGTTGTGGGTTGCCGTGAGGACGAGGACCTTGCGGTCTTCGACGCCCAGCTTGCCCAGCAGCTCGACCAGCTGGCGGGTCTTGGGCGCCGGGAACGCGAGGCGTTCGATCACGTGGAGCCCGGTCTCACGCGCGCGGGCGTTGAGGGCGGACTGCCGGGCGAGCTGGCGGACCTTGCGGGGCACGCCGGTGGTGTAGTCGCGCGGCTGCGGTCCGAACACGATGCCGCCGCCCCGCCAGTGGGGCGCCCGGGTAGAGCCCTGCCGCGCGCGCCCGGTGCCCTTCTGCTTCCAGGGCTTCTGGTTGCCGCCGGACACGAAGCTCCGGGTCTTGGTCTTGGCCGTGCCCTGGCGCTGGTTGTTCAGGAACGCGCGCACCGCCTGGTGCAGGACCGGCTCGTTCACCGTCCCGTCGAAGTAATCGGCGGGGAGAGCGAAACCGTCCGCGCGGCGCGCGCCCGCCGCCGTGTAGTGCGGAGCTTCAATCATGGCGGCTCCGCCCTCCCTGTTTAGCGACGGTCACGATGCCGTTCTTGGAGCCCGGAATCGCCCCGCGCACGAACAGCAGGTTGCGCTCGGTGTCCACCTTCACCACCCGGAGTCCGAGCTCGGTGTGGCGCTCCGCGCCCATATGGCCCGGCATCCGCTTGCCCTTGATGACGCGGGACGGGTCGGTGCCGGGACTGATGGAGCCGGGCTTCCGGTGGCGGGTGTTGCCGTGACTGGCCGGGCCGCCGCCGAAGTGGTAGCGGTGCACCACGCCCTGGAACCCGCGGCCTTTCGTCGTGCCGGTGACCTTCACCAGCTCGCCCGCGGTGAAGATGTCCACCTTCACCTCCGAGCCCGGCGCCGGCGCCTCGCCGTTCACCGGGAAGACGCGGAGCACGCGCGGCGCCGCGTCGAGTCCGGCTTTCCTGGCGTGGCCGATCTCGGCTTTCGTCGTCGTCTTCGGGCGCCGGGCCCCGAAGCCGAGTTGCACTCCCCCGTCGCGCACCTGCACGACGTGGCAGGGACCCGCCTCGATCACGGTGACGGGCACCGCGGTGCCGTCCTCCGCGAACACGCGGGTCATGCCGAGCTTGCGGCCTATGAGTCCGTTGGTCATCGCTACTCGACCTTGATCTCCACGTCCACGCCCGCCGGAAGATCCAGCTTGGTGAGCGCGTCCATCGTTTGAGGCCGCGAGTCGTTGATGTCGAGCAGCCGCTTGTGCGTGCGCAGCTCGAATTGTTCCCGGCTCTTCTTGTCGATGTGCGGGCTACGGAGGACCGTCCACCGCTCGGTCTTCACCGGGAGCGGGATCGGACCCGAGACCTGGGCCCCGGTCTTCTCCGCTGTGCGCACGATATCCGCCGCGGCCTGATCCAGGACGACGTGGTCGAAGGCCTTGAGGCGGATGCGGATTCTTTGGGCCATGGTGATGCTCGCAGTTTAGCTGATGGCTCTCTACTTCAAGATTTTCGTCACTACGCCCGCCCCCACCGTCCGCCCGCCCTCGCGGATCGCGAACCGCAGGCCCTCGTCCATCGCGATGGGCGTGATCAGCTCCATCGTCATCTGGATGTTGTCGCCCGGCATCACCATCTCGACGCCGGCGGGCAGCTCCACCGAGCCGGTGACGTCGGTCGTGCGGAAGTAGAACTGCGGCCGGTACCCCTTGAAGAACGGGGTGTGCCGCCCGCCCTCTTCCTTGGTGAGGACGTAGACCTCGGCCTTGAACTTCGT
>DATBQV010000072.1:0-2410 GCA_036560625.1 Gemmatimonadales bacterium | reverse complement strand
ACGACTCGCCAGCCGGCGCCCAAGTCCCCACCCCCGCCCAAGGATCAAGGGCGCGAGCGGGACCGACAGTAGGTACGGGGCGCTCGCGGCTATCCGCGGCGCCGGTCGGAAGCGAGGGCCGCACGGGATCCACCGTGCGGGCCGCTTGCCTTCTCGGGCAGCGACCCACGCTTCGCGGGAATTCAGACAGGTACCACGAAAGCAAACGTCCGGACCCGGCGTCACGCCTGTACGAAGGAGCCTGCGCGCCGTAAGTTGCCGCATGGACGTTATCAAGCGGCGCCGTTTTCTGTCCCGGATTTCGATTGCGCTCTCGGCGGCGGCGGCCGCTGTCGTCGGTGTGCCCGTCGTGGGCTTTCTGCTTTCGCCGCTCACCCGGAAGCCGCCCCGCCAGTGGCGGCAGGTGGGCTCCGTGGACGGCTTCAAGGTCGGGGAGACCGTCAGCGTCATCTTCGAGGACGCGGCCGCCCTGCCCTGGTCGGGCGTCAGCGCGCGAACGGCCGCCTGGCTCCGACGCGACGACGCGGCGAGCTTCACCGCCTTTGCGGTGAACTGCACGCACTTGGGCTGCCCGGTGCAGTGGCTCGCCGACCCCAAGCTCTTCCTCTGCCCGTGCCATGGCGGTGTCTACAACGCCGACGGCAGCGTTGCCGCCGGCCCTCCACCTAAGCCATTGGGCCGATACCCCGTCCGGGTGCACGACGGACAGGTCGAGATCCTCACGAGCCCGATCCCGCTCGGGTGATTCCGGCGATGAAGCGACTTCTCGCCGCCTTCGACGACCGCACCGGCCTGCTCACCTGGTTCCGGCACGTCCTCGAGCATCCGGTCCCCCCACGCACCGGATGGTGGTACGTCTTCGGCAGCGCCACCTTCCTCGCGTTCATGCTTCAGGTCGTGACCGGCATCGCGCTGGCGACGGCCTACGTGCCGTCCGCCGGCGACGCCTACGCCAGCCTCCGGTTCATCACCGATCAGGCCCTGATGGGGCGGTTCCTGCGCGGCCTGCACTATTTCGGCGCGTCCGCGATGGTTGTGCTGATCGGGGTTCACGTCGCGCGGGTGTATCTGATGGGCGCGTTCAAGTTCCCGCGCGAGCTCAACTGGCTCAGCGGCGCGCTGCTCCTGCTGCTCACGCTGGCGCTCGCGTTCACGGGCCAGTTGCTCCGGTGGGACCAGAACGCCGTGTGGTCGGTGATCGTGGCCGCCGCGCAGGCGGGGCGGATGCCCCTGGTGGGACCGGACGTCGCGCGGTTTCTCCTTGCGGGCGACACCGTGGGGGGCGCCACGCTCAGCCGGTTCTTCGCGTTCCACGTCTTCTTCATCCCTGCCCTGGTCTTCCTTCTGGTTGGACTGCACCTCATGCTGGTGCTTCGGCACGGCATCTCCGAGCGGCCGAAGGTCGGCGAGCCGGTGGACAAAGCGACCTACCGGGCGAACTACGACGCGCTCCTCAAGCGCGAGGGCGTACCGTTCTGGCCGGATGCCGCGTGGCGTGATGTGGTGTTCGGCGCCGCGGTGGTAGCCCTCGTCGCGGTACTGGCCCTCACCATCGGGCCGCCGGAGCTGGGCAAGCAACCGGACCCGAGCATCCTCCAGGCGGACCCGCGTCCCGACTGGTACTTCCTCTGGTACTTCGCGGTGCTGGCTATGACGCCGACGCACCTCGAGACCGTCGTGATCGTGTTCGGCCCGCTCATCTTCGGTGCGATCCTGCTGTTCATTCCCTTTTTCAACACGGGGGAGCGGAGCGTCCGGCGCCGGCCGTGGGCCGCGATTGTCGTGCTCCTGATCGTGAGCACGATCGGCATGTTCTGGGCGGCCGGGCAACGGGCGCCGTGGTCGCCGGACTTCGCGGCGAAACCACTGACGGCCGCGGTCGTACGAGATACCACGAATCCGGCGGTGGTCGAGGGCGCCCGCCTGTTCTACGCCAAGGGCTGCGAGTTCTGCCACGCGATCAGCGGCTACGGCGGCGCGCGCGGGCCGGACCTTACGCTCGTGGCGTCGCGAATGTCGCCGCTGGAGATGGTGGCACGAATCACGAACGGCGGGCCCGACATGCCGGCATTCACCAGCAGCCTGACGCCCGACGAAATTCAGGCGCTCGTCACGTTTCTCGCTACGCGCAAATAGGGCCTGCGGGCCCAGGAGCCTTTGGTTATGAGCTATCCCACCATGCTGCCCGATCCGACCTTCTACCCCTCGCCGCGGCTCGCGGCCGGCGGGCCGGCGGAAAAGCTGGCCTATGTCGTGACGATCAGCCCCGGCGACGTACGCTCGGACGCGCTGGTCGTCGTCGACGTCGATCCGCAGTCGACGAGCTACGGGAAGGTCGTCGGGCGGGTGGACATGCCCAACAAGGGCGACGAGCTGCACCACTTCGGGTGGAACGCCTGCTCGTCGGCGT
>DATBQV010000071.1:0-5567 GCA_036560625.1 Gemmatimonadales bacterium | reverse complement strand
CTCTCCGGGGCGGTGCAGGCGAAGGACGTTCAGGGCATGGCGGCGGCGAACGATCAGTTGAGCGCCGGCCTGGCTCGGCTGCTGGCGATCTCGGAGAACTACCCGCAGCTCAAGTCGAGCGAGAACTTCAAGCAGCTCCAGGATCAGCTGGAGGGGACGGAAAACCGGGTCGCGGTGGCCCGCAATGACTACAACACGGCGGTGGGCGACTTCAACGCCTACATCCGGCGATTCCCCTACAATCTGACCGCGAAGATCTTCGGCCTGGACAAGCCGCGCCCCTACTTCCAGGCCGAACCCGGCGCCAAGGAACCTCCGAAGGTCAAATTCTAGATCGGGGTTGTCTGGAGGGAGAGGGCGGTCAGTCGCTGACCACGTTGTCCGGCATTACGTAGTGGAGGGGATCCACCGGCTTGCCGTTCACATGCACCTCGTAGTGGAGGTGCGGACCGGTTGCCAGGCCCGAATTGCCTACGAGGGCAATGCGCTCGCCCCGCTGCACGTGCTGCCCCTGGTGAACCAGGATGCGCGACGTGTGGGCGAACCGGGTGAGGATGCCGAACCCGTGGTCGATCTCGATCGTGTTGCCGTAGCCGGCTTCCCAGCCGGTCGACCGGACGACGCCGGCGGCCGGCGCTTCGATGGGGGTCCCCATCGGGGCCGACACGTCGATGCCCTCATGCGGCCGGGCGATGTGCAGGATCGGATGCTCGCGCATGGCCGCGAAGGCGCTCGAGAGCCAACCCTGCGTCGGCATGATGGACGGGGTGGCGGCCAGGCGATCGCTGTGCGCCGCGAGGCTCTCCGCCGCCGCGCTGAACGACGCGGCCAGGAGGTTGGCCCGGCGAATCAGCGCGTTGGCGTCTACCCGCACGTCGGCCGCTTTCCGGAGCAACGGCGTGCCGAGGCTGCCGGGCGACGGCGGCGCCGCGGGGCCGCCGATACCGGCCGCCTGCACCTGCGGGCTGATCGGGTCGAGGTTGGCCAGGAGGCGAACCTTGGCGTCCCGCTGGGAGATCCGGGCGATCGTGTCGGAGAGGTTGGTCAGCCGGCTGTGCAACTCGCCCAGCTCCTGGGCCAGCCGGGTGTTCTCGTCTTCCAGCCGGGTGGTCCGGGAAAGCTCGATCCGGCGCGACACGGTGGCTGAGCCGAGGAGAACCGCGGCGACTACCAGCACCACTGCCAGGGCCGCGGCCAGCTTCACCACGCCCCGCGACAACTCGACCACCTTGGACGGCCCCGCACCTTGGGGGACGAGCACGATGGTCCAGCGGCCCTTAGACATCAACGAACACTCGACGCGAACAGGGGTCCAGGGACACTCACGACTCCTGGTTCTAGCTCAAGAACGGCCCGTAGATCTGGGCCTGCGGGCCCGTGTGTGCTGTCGGGATCAGACCTGGCGGAACGGTCAAACCGGGGGGAAGAATCCCGGCCTGGAGAGTAGGCTAAAGTCGTGCCTGACGAAACCCTTGTCAACCCATGACATCGGTCGCATAACCGTTTGACACACAGCGGTTTGACAGCGAAATCCCTAAGTCTCAGGCAGGTGGTGGCTTGGGGAAGAGCACCTCAGGCTTTGCGGTAGCCATGCCAGGGGTCGGGGGGGCCTGCAATGAAGTCCAATGCGCCCCCCAGGCCTCCCCGGCTGCGCCAAGGGCTTGCCAGAGGGCTTGCGCCTTGCCCGGCATGAAGGGACCTGCCAGGACGGCAAGGCGGTACAGACAGCGCGCCAGGCTTCCCAGGACCTCGTCCAGGTCCGCGTCCCGTCCCTGCTTGGCAAGGGTCCATGGGGCCGTCTGCTGCACATACAGATTGGCGCTCCCCACCAGCGCGAAAACCGCCTCCGCACCCCCCCGCAGGTCCAGATCGTCCATCGCCTTGGCGTACCGATCCATGGCGGCCAGGCCGGCCGCTTCCAGAGTCGTTCCCGCCCCCCCCGCCGGCACCTGGCCGGACCGGTAGCGGGCGATCATGGCCAGGGAGCGCGAGGCAAGGTTGCCCAGGCCGTCGGCCAGGTCCGCCGTGTAGCGCTCGTCGAACCGCTCCCAGGTGAAGTTGCCGTCGGCCTCGAATCCGACCTCCCGGAGCAGGAAGTACCGCAGCGCGTCCGGCCCGTGCCGGGCGATCGCGTCGTCCAGGCTGACGGTGGTTCCGGCCGACTTGGAAACCTTCGTACCACCCCACTGCACGTAGCCGTGGGCCCACACCTCCCGGGGGAGCGCTACCCCGGCGCTCAGCAGCATCGCCGGCCAGATGATGCAGTGGAACCGGGTGATGCCCTTCCCGATCACGTGCAGCTCGGCCGGCCACAGGCGTTCGTATGCCGGGTCGGGAAAGCCCGTCGCCGAGAGGTAGTTGATCAGGGCGTCGAACCAGACGTAGACGGTCTGGTCGGGGTCGCCGGGGAAGGGGATGCCCCAGGCGAGGCGCAGACGGGAGATGGAGATGTCCTGGAGCCCGGCCTCGAGCACCTTCACCACTTCGTTCCGGCGGGTAGCCGGCTCCACGGCGAACCGGCCCGAGCGGATCAGATCGAGAATCTGATCGCGATAGCGGCTCAGGCGGAAGAAGTGGTTCTGCTCCTTGGTGCGCACCAGCTCGAGATTGGGATGCTCTTCGCAGTGTCCGTCGACGATCTGGGACTCCTGCTTGAACTCCTCGCAGCCGGTGCAGTAGAGGCCCTCGTAGACGCCGGTGAAGACGTCGTCCGGGTTCCGCTGGCGGATGCGCTCGATCAGCGCGACGGTGCCGCGGTGGTGGCGCGGCTCCGTGGTGCGGATCCAGTCATCGTGGGAGCAGAGGAGGCGGCGCCAGGTGGAATCAAACCGCTCGGCGAGCGTGCGCACCCACTCCGCAGGCGGCACGCCGGCCTGCTCGGCGGCCAGCGCCACCTTCTGGGCGTTCTCGTCCATGCCCATGAGGAAGTGCACCGCGTCGCCCCGGAGCCGACGATACCGGGCAATACAATCCGCGCCGACTTTTTCCAGTGCGTGGCCGAGATGCGGCTCGCCATTGGAGTAATCGATGGCGGTCGTGAGATAGAACTTCGCCACTCAGGACTCGGATCGAGGTGGGCCGGCCGGGCCTCCCGGGCCGCCGCGGCGCCGCCGCCGGCGGCGAGGAGCGTCATCCGGGCGGTCCGCGCCGTTGGTGGGGCCGTGACCGTTGGTGGAGGGAGTCGGGGCGAGCTCCGCGCCCTCGGGCAGCGGCAGCGGCTTGGGACGGCTCTCCGGCGTCGGCAGCACTTCCCCCAGCCGCTCCACTTCCTCGCGAAGCTGCACGAGCGGGATGATGCGCGAGCCTTCCTCGCTCTTGAGGAACACGCGCTCCCGGAAGATGTCCACCGCGACAACCTTCTCGGCGCCGACGGACGTGCGCAGCGTCTTCCCCTCCTTCGGGAAGCGCTTGCGTGCCGTGACGTAGAACTCGTGCTCGTACTTGAGGCAGCAGAGGAGCCGGCCGCAGCCACCGGAGATCTGCGACGGATTGAGCGAGAGATGCTGGTCCTTGGCGAGGCCGAGGTTGACCGGCGACAGCTCGGTGAGCCAGGTAGAGCAGCAGTATTCCCGCCCGCAGCGGCCGACGCCCGAGAGCCGCGCCGCCTCATCGCGGACGCCGATCTGGCGCAGCTCGATCCGGGTACGGAACACCGACGCGAGATCGCGGACCAGCGCCCGGAAGTCCACCCGCTTCTCCGCGGTGAAATAGATCGTGAGCTTATTCCGGTCCCACTGCCACTCGGTGTCGCTCACCTTCATGGTGAGCGCGTGCGTCCGGACGCGCTCGAGCACCTTGCGCCGGACGTCTTCCTCGGAGCGGCGGCTTTCGTTGTGCTGACGGATATCGTCGGGAGTGGCGCGGCGGAGGACCGGCTTGAGCGGCTCGTCCGCGGAGGGCGCGGGGGTCTCGCCGGGGCCTTCGCCGATCGCGCAGCCGGTGCTGCAGGACGTACACTTTCGATTCGCCACGTCGCCGGTGGCGGTGATGCGCCCGAAGTCCTTGCCCCGTTCGACCTCGACGATGACCGCGTCCTGCAGCCTGAGCGGGACGGACTCGTCGGCCCAGGTGAAGTAGCCCTTGCGGGTACCCTTGAACCGGACCTCGACCGTCTGCAGCATCACGCCTCGGTGAAGACGCCCATGGCGGCGTATTTCTCCGCCCGGCGCTTGACCAGCTTCTCCGGGCGGATCTTTCGAAGCTCGGTGGCGTGGCGGATCAGCGTCGCGCGGAGGGCTTCGCCCGTGGCGTCGGGATCGACGTGCGCGCCCCCCACCGGCTCGGGGACGATCTCGTCGATGAGCTTGAGCCGCAGGAGGTCTTCCGCCGTGAGCTTGAGCGCCTCGGCCGCTCGCTCGCGCTGCCCGGCATCCTTCCAGAGAATGGCGGCGCAGCCTTCCGGCGAGATGACCGAGTAAACCGAGTTCTCCAGCATCAGCACCCGGTCGGCGACGCCGAGCGCGAGCGCGCCGCCGGAGCCGCCCTCACCGATCACGCAGCTGATGATCGGCGTCTCCAGGCCCGCCATCTCGAGGATGTTGCGGGCCAGCGCTTCGGACTGTCCGCGCTCCTCCGCGCCGAGCCCGGGATAGGCGCCCGGCGTGTCGATGAGCGTGATGACCGGCGCGCTGAACTTCGAGGCCATTTCCATGAGGCGGAGCGCCTTCCGATAGCCCTCGGGATGGGGCATGCCGAAATTGCGCTTGAGGTTCTCCTTGGTGTCGCGCCCCTTCTGGTGCCCGACGACCATCACCGAAATGCCGGCCAGGCGGGCCCAGCCGCCGACGATGGCGGGGTCGTCGCGGAACAGGCGGTCGCCGTGCAGCTCGATGAAGTCGGTGAAGATGGTGCTGAGGTAGTCGAGCGTGTAGGGCCGGCGAGGGTGTCGCGCCACCATCACCCGCTGCATCGGACTCAGGTTCTTGTAAATCTCGGCCCGGAGGGCATCGAGCTTGATCTGGAGCCCCTCCAGCTCGCCGTCGACGTCGATCTCCCGCTCCTCACCCAGGCGCTTGAGCTCGTCGATCTGCTTTTCCAGCTCGAGCAGCGGTTTCTCGAACTCGAGGGTATACGTCGGCGCCACCCGTTCAGCTCGCTTTCACGTAGTGGACGGCATCGCTGCCAAGAAGATCCCGGAGGGCCCGCACCAAGTCCTCTCCGGGGGCGACCCGCATACGCTTCGCCCGGAGCCGAACGGCCTCGCCGTTCCCATCTGACCACTCAATATAGACAGGAACCGGGCCCGGATGGGCGTTGCAGAGGGCCGCGGCCGCCCGGAGCGCGTCCGGTCCGGGGGCGGAGGGCGCCCGCCACCGGAGACTCAAGCCGACGGCCCCGGTGGTCTTCAGCTCGTCCAGCGGGCGGGCCGTCTCGACCACGAACGGCGCGCGGTCCTCGCCCCGGTCCCGGACGCTGTGACCCCCGGTGAGGAGCAGCGCGCGGTCGGGCAGCACCACTTGGTTCAGCTTGGCCCAGGCCTCGGGAAACACGATCGCTTCCGCGGTCCCGTGGAAGTCCTCCAGCACCACCCGGGCGTATTCCTTCCCGGTCTTCTTCGAGATCTGGCG
>DATBQV010000070.1:0-10861 GCA_036560625.1 Gemmatimonadales bacterium | reverse complement strand
GCATGATGCTGGATCCCGGCTGCACCGCCGGGAGCAGGATCTCCGCGATTCCCGTTCGCGGACCGGAAGCCAGCAGACGGATGTCGTTCGCGATCTTCTGGAGGTCGAGCACGTACGCGCGGAGCGCGCCGCTGAACGTGGCGACGTCTCCCATCGACTGCATCAGCTGGACCCGATCGCTTCCCTCGTCGAGATGGAGACCGGTTATCTCCCGAAGGAATCCGACCATAAGGCGGGGATAGTCCGGCTCGGCGTTGATCCCCGTCCCCACCGCCGTCCCACCGATGTTGAGCTCGCGCAGCCATTCGGCCGCCTGCTCCAGCTTGACCCGGTGCCGCGCGACCGTACGCCCGTAGGCCCGGAACTCCTGGCCGAGGCGGATCGGCGTGGCGTCCTGGAGATGGGTCCGACCGGATTTCACGACGTGGTCGAACGCGTCGCCCTTGGCGAGGAGCGCGCCGGCGAGGCGGTCGAGCGACGCGAGCAACGCCGGCAGCGTCGCCAGGACCGCAAGCCGCATAGCGGTCGGGATCACGTCGTTCGTGCTCTGCGCCATGTTGACGTGATCGTTCGGATGCACGGGCGCGTAGGCCCCGCGCTTCGCGCCGAGCAGCTCGTTTGCGCGGTTGGCCAGCACTTCGTTCGCGTTCATGTTGTGGCTGGTGCCGGCGCCGGCCTGGTACACGTCGACGATGAACTGATCCCGGTGCTGTCCGCCCAGCACCTCGTCGGCCGCGCGGACGATGGCGTCGGCCAGGCGCGCGTCGAGCCGGCCCGTCTGCTTGTGCGTCAGGGCGGCGGCGCGCTTGATCCACACGACCGCATCCACGAAAACCGGCAGCGGCCGGAGCCCGGATATCGGAAAGTTCTCCGCCGCGCGCAGCGTCTGGATGCCGTAGAGCGCGTCGGCGGGGACGGGCTTTTCGCCGAGGGGATCCCGCTCGATTCGGAACGTCATTGGGAAGCCGTTTGGCTGGGAGCTATTGGCTATTGGCGGTCGGCTCGTAGCTTCATCCTACCATGTCCTATTTCCTCGACGCGAACGCAGCCGCCGTCTTCCGAGACGACCGTTTCGCCAAGGCCGACCTCGTGCGCGGCGGCCAGCTCTTTCTCGGCCTCAACTGCTTCGAGCCGGGCCAGAATCAGGCGGCCCACACGCACGCCGGGGCGGACAAATTCTATCTGGTCGTCTCGGGAAAGGCGAGAATGACGGTGGGAGGAGAGACGCGCATCGTGGGACCCGGCACGGTCGTGTGGGCGCCTTCCGATGTCCCGCACGGCGTGGACGAAGCGCTGGAGCGGACGGTGCTGCTCGTGGGGATGGCGCCGCCGCCGCGCGCCCGCGACCCCTAGCGGGCAAGGTCAGCGCTTGGGGCCGCCGCGCTTGGTCCAGATGACGATCACGCCACAGCCGCCGTTGGTACCGCGCTGGAACTCGACCGGCACCCCGGCGGTGCCGGCGTACACCTCGATCCCCATGATCTCGGTGGGCGCGACCGGGAACGGGTCACCGTTCGACGGATCGACGTAGAACGGCGAGCCATCGACGAAATACGTAGGCGTGCAATCGCCCAGGATGTCGGACTGACCACGCGACGAGGTGATGCGATAGCCCTGATCCACAGGCACGACCTGCATGCCCGGCACACCGCGAATGATGTCCTCGAAGATGATCGGGTTCCGCTTCTCGATGTCTTCTGCGGTGATGAAGTAGCCGAACCCCCGCTTGGCCCGATCCAGGAACCCCTGCTGCTCGCTGCCCATCTTGCCCACGACCTCGAGCGGCTGGAGCCGCTGCACGCTCTTGCCGAGGACGACCTCCGCCCGCCGCCCGCCGCCGGGCTTGAGGTCGACGTTCTGCCGTCCGGGCTGGTAGCCGAGCGCGGTCACCTCCAGCACCTGCGTACCGCCGGGGAGCCCGTTCAGCGAGAATGACCCCGACGCGGTGGTCTTGGCGATGGCGCGGCTTCCCCGCACGTAGACACGAGCATCGGGAATCGGCTCGCCGTCGATGTCCTTCACCACCCCGTCGAGCCTCGCGGCCAGAGCCGCCGAGTCGGCGGCCGTGGCCGTCGGCGGCAGCGGCTTGGTGGCGACGAGAAATTCCCGCGCGGCGAGCGGACGCCGGTTGAGCGAGAGGGTGACCAGCCCGGTGGACAAGCTGCCGAACGTGGCCCACACCGTGAGATCACCATCGCTGGGAATTCCGCACACCACGAAGAGGCCATGTGGGTCGGTCTCCGCCCGGGCGTTCTTCCGGAGGGTCTGGACGCCGGTCGTGCGGCTCACCGAGACCTGGGCCCACATCGCGTTCACCACGGCCCCCCCGAGACCGGTGTCGGCCGCGGCGTCCCGCACCGTTCCGACCAGATACCCCTGGCTCTCGCCCCGGCGCGTGGGACAGGCACGCGCATACCGGGTGTCCGGGGATGGGGTGGCGAGCAGAACCCCTTGCAGACCCTGGGGCGGGAGATCGACCCGCCAGCGGGGCGCGCCTACACCGGCCTGGTCGAAGGCCGGGTGGGTAAAGCTGAGCCGGTAGGTGCCGGCCGGGAGGCTGTCGAAGCGGAATCTGCCGAGCAGGTCGGTCCGGGTCTGCCGCTGAGTGCCCTCGACCCAGATGGTCGCGTTGGGCAGCGGTCCGTCGTAGAGAAGGCTGTCCCGAAGCACGCCCGACAGGGACTGTGCCTGGGCCGAGACGACGAAGGCGAACGGGAGAGCGGCCAGGAGGCGCGCGGCGCGACTCAGGGGCATGCGGAGTTCCGAAGCCGAAGCAGGTTCACTGAAGGAGGTTCACTAAAGAGGACGCACCAGGGGCACCGATCGTTGACGCCCGACTCTCAGTCCGAACAGTCGCCCAGGGGATACACGGTACCGCAGTTGGCGCAGGGGTTCTTGCAGCCCCAGGCCCGACCGGGCACCGGGAAGCCGCACCGCTGGCAGGCCAGCGCCGTCCGTGGTCGCGCCGAGTCGTTGCCGGCCGGCGCTTCCGGGGCGGGCGCAACCGCCGGCACATCGGCCAAGCGCAGGACGCTATTCAAGGCGGTACGCTCCGGTCACGAACGGGTTCGTCAGCCGCTCGACTCCGATGGTGGTGTCGGGGCCGTGTCCGCTCCGAACAACCACCGAGTCCGGCAGGCAGAGGAACTCCTGCTGGATCGAGCGCATGAGGGCGGCGAAATCGCCGCCCGGCAGATCGGTCCGCCCAATCGAGCCGTTGAACAGGACGTCGCCGCCGAAGATCGAGCCGTGTCCCACGAAGCTTACGCTGCCGGGCGAGTGGCCAGGAGTGTGGCGCACCTCGAACGCGAGATCGCCGACGGTGACCTGCTGACCGGCCGCCAGCTCATGATCGGGCGGCGGCGGCGGGTCGGGCCGCATTCCGAACCAGGCCCCCTGCTCCGACAGCCCGTCGTAGAGCGAGCGGTCCGCGGGGTGGAGGAACACCGGCACGCCGGTGGCGCGCTTCACCGCGGTGACGCCGAGAATGTGATCGATGTGCGCGTGCGTGAGCCAGATGGCACGGAGTGTCCACCGGCGGGTATCCAGCTCGGCGAGGAACATCGCGGGCTCCTCGCCGGGGTCGATCATCACCGCCTCGCGGGTCCGCGGGTCTGCGATCAGCCAGCAGTTCTGGACGAACTGGCCGTTCGGCAGCTGAACGATTTCCGGATCAGACGCCAACTTCAGCTTTGCGCTCGGCGCGCGCTTTCCGCTCGGTGAGAAATTTCTCCACGGCGATCGCGGCGGTCGTGGCATCGCCGACGGCGGTGGTGACCTGGCGCGTGAGCTGCACCCGCAAATCGCCGGCCGCGAAAAGGCCGGGAATCGACGTCATCATGCGGTCGTCGGTGAGGATGTACCCGTTCTCGTCGTGCTTCATGTGCCCCTTCACCAGCCACGAGTTCGGCTTGAACCCGATGAACACGAAGCAACCGGTCGCGGCGAGCGACGAGCGTGTACCGGTGATCGTGTCTTCCAGCTCGATTGTCTTGAGGCCCGCCGGGCCGCCCACCAGCTCGAGCACCCGCCGATTCCAGAGCACCTCAATCTTGGGATTGGCGGCCAGGCGCTCCTGGAGCAGCTTCGACGCCCGGAACTGGTCGCGGCGGTGAACGACGTACACCTTCTCCGCGTACCGGGTCAGGTACTCGGCCTCCTCGACGGCCGCGTCGCCGCCGCCGACCACGGCGATGGTCTCGCCCTTGAAGAACGCCCCATCGCACACGGCGCAGTAGGACACCCCGCGACCGGCGAACTCCAGCTCACCGGGAACGCCGAGCTTGCTGGGGGTGCCTCCCGCGGTCAAAATGACCGCCGGCGCCTCGAACACGACGCCCCGCGAGGTGACCACCTCGAAGATGCCGTCGTCCCGGGGCGTGATGGTCTCGACGTTCTCCTGCCTGAGCTCCGCGCCGAACTCTTTGGCGTGGGTCGCCATCAGCGCGGCGAGCTCGCGCCCCTTGACCTTCCGGAAGCCGGGATAGTCTTCGATCCATTCGGTATTCAGCAGCTCGCCACCGGGCACACCACGCTCGAGCAGCACGCTCTTGAGCATGCCGCGTCCGGCGTAGAGCGCGGCGCACAAGCCTGCCGGACCCCCGCCCACGATGATGACCTCGAAGACGTGACGCTCGATCATGATATTCCAACCCGAATCAGTGCTGAATACTAAACCCGCCAAGGTTCCCGATCACCCCGGGCCCTACTGACCCACAACACGCTTACATGCTGCAGCCGCCGGGTGTTGAGTCCCCGCTCTCCAGATGCCCGGCCCATCGTAGACAGTGGAGCCAACGCGGTACCTGACTGAGCGCGTAGCGCGGGGTCAAATGGAAGCGGTCGCGAAACACCACCATGTCGCCGCGGAGCGCGTTGCACGATGTGCCGGCACAGAGATCAGCCACGGTCGGGAAGACCTGCACCCGGCTGTCTCCGGCCCCGGCAGCTGCTTCGAGTCGTGTGTACTCCAGCTCCATCCCGGTCGCGGTGCCGTAGTTCTCATCACACGCCGGCGCGATCTGCCAGAAGGCGCTGCGTGCCAGGCAGCTGACGGGGTCAAACCCCAAGTGTGGCGACTTCTCGACGATGACGATCCGCACGGTCAACGGCAGGTCGGCGATGAGCCGCTCCGCGCTCTCCCGCCACAGCCGAGCCCGGTCGTCGGGAGAAAGGTCACCAACCATGCGATCGACATCACCCACCGTGCTCGCCAGTATGACGCCTCCAGCCCGGTATCCCGCGATCAGCCCCACGAGCCGAGCCTGATGCTGATCGCACTCGAGGTCCTCGAACGAATCGTAGAAGTGCCGCACGCGCACCGGCCAGGGGGGGCAGGCTGCCTTGATGTGGGTAACGATCCTCAGCCCGAGGACTCGAGCGGCCGAGTCGACAGCCGGCAACCAGTGCTCTGCGTGAGAATCGCCTGCCACAACGACAACGCCAGGTGAAGCCGTGTCCCCCAGTATGCAGGGGGCCTCGAAGACCGAGCGGGGGCATCGCGCCGCGATGGTCGGCGCGTCAACGGCTTGCCGGATGTCGGCCAGCGCGCGCACCCTCGGGTTCTTGAGCGCCTGGTGCTCCATCAGCGCGGCTCCGGCCAAGGCCGCGGAGACGATGGTCACGATCCCCGCTATGACAACCCAAGTCGGCAGCCGGCCAAGCAGGGAGTCTGCCTGTCGGAAGCGTACTGGATCCTCGATCCACCGTTTGCTGCCAACAGCAATGAGCAAGGCAAGCAGGCTTGCTCCCAGGAGGTAGCGAGGGTCCTGGGTGTGCCATCGAAGCTTGGTGGCTTCCACCAATGGCCAGTGCCACAGGTACCATCCGTAGGAGTACAGCCCGATCCACGCGAGGCCGGTCGCCGCCGCACCTGGCAGGGGGAGTCGCGACCCGAGGCGAATGGCCTCGAGCAGGAAGGCGGTACCGATAACCGGCGCGATCGACTGGATGAGCGGATCGCCCGACCGCGCGCCCGGAAAGGCAAGAGGCGCCGCGAATACGGCGCACCCTATCAGGCCATAGAGCCAACCGCGCCGACCCCTGGGAGGCGGATCCACGGCGCGCAACCCGATGAGCCCGCCCAGGGCGAGCTCCCACATGCGGGTGGGCGTGAAGAAGAAGGCATAGGAGCTACGCCGCTGGACGAGCCAGATCATCCACGCCAACGAGAGCGTCCCGAGCGTTGCGATCGTTGCGGCTAACGTCCGCCGCCGGTCAATGCGACAGCGCCTGGCGACATACCAGGCCGTCAAGAGTACGCATGGCCACAAGAGATAGAACTGCTCCTCGACGCCGAGCGACCACAAATGCAGGAACGGGGCTTCCTCCGGCTGGTCGAAATAGGCAACCTTACGGAGAGCGAACGAGATGTTCGCCACATAGCCGGCGCCAGCGGCCGCGTCATGCCTGAGGCCACGCCATTCCAGAGGCGACCACAGTGCGATCCCCAACGCGAGCGTACACACGACCACGAGCGCGAGCGCCGGCCAGAGCCGGCGCACTCGGCGTGCCTCGAACGCCCGAAGGGCGATGGTCCCGCTGGCTTCTAGCTCCCGGACCAGGAGGCGGGTGATGAGAAATCCGGAGAGAACGAAGAAGACATCCACGCCGACGAAGCCGCTGGAGCTCCATGGAAGTCGCGCGTGGAAGGCGACGACCGCGAGAACCGCCAGACCGCGGAGAACGTCCAACTGCGCCAAGTGGTCGCGCTCTGGCATCGTCTCATCCGAGGTGCAACACGCTCACCGCGCCGTGACAGGAGGAGACCGTGCCCACCACGACGTCCACCGGCCCGCCACCCTCTCCGGCCTCCGCGACGACCCGCGCGCCGGCCCGCACGCTCGCCACGTCGAACATCCCGACGCCGTAGACGCGGTGGCGGCAGACGAACAGCACGGGCCCCGCGACCGGCCGGCTCCGTCCCAGCTCGGCGACGGCCGCCCCTACGGCATCGCTCATCTCCCAGGTGCGGGGCCCGCGGATGACGGGGCAGATCGCGGGCTCCACGCAATGAACCGGGCAGAGCCAATCGGCAAACGACACGAACCGCGTGCCGCCCGGCGCCAGCATCTCGTACGGCGTCCCGACCAGGGCGTCGAGCGACCGGGACTCGACCGCCCGCCGAGGCCAGCGGGCGCGGGCGCCCCGCAAGAGCCACTCGTACATGAGGTGGGGCATCAACGGCGACGGGACGATCGTGTCGGGCGCACCCGCCGAACCGTCCGCTTCCCCGAGGAACCGATCGAAGAACGCGCCCCAGTCCTCCACCACCAGCTCGCGGTCCGGGTCCGGCGCGAGCGCGGTGGTCACGCGGCACCGGGGATCGCGGTCGACCACCAGCAGACGGCGGTAGGTGGCCGCCCCGCGCGCCCGCGCCCGCTCCAGCTGACCGGCGTAGAAGGTCCCGTAGCACCCGCCGCCAACGATGACGACGGTACTAAGGGCGACGGTCGGGTCGATCGGCGCGGATATGTCGGCCACCGTCCACCACCAGAGTGGTTCCGGTCACGTAGTCGCTCTCGAGCAGGTACAACAGGCCGCCGACGACGTCATCCGGGCTCCCCAGCCTGCCGAGCGGCGTCGAGGCGGCGAGCCAGCTCTTGGCCGCGTCGTCGTACGCGTCCGGGACGAGGACGGCGCCGGGTGCGATCGCGTTGACCGTCACGTCCGGCGCGAGGCTCAGCGCCAGGACTTTCGTGAGCATCACGATGCCCGCCTTGCTGATCGAATGCGCCGCGTAGGCGGGCCACGGCTCCAGGCCGGCCAGGTCCGCCAGATTCACGACCTTCCCGCGCGCCTTCCGGAGCGCGGCCGCCGCGCCCTGCGTGCAGAAGAAAGCCGCCCGCAGATTCAGGTCGAAAATCTCGTCCCATTGCTCCGGCGTCGTGTCTTCGAGGCTCAGCCGCTGCATGATCGCCGCGGAGTTGACCAACACGTCGAGGCGACCAAGGTCCGCCACGACGCGCGCCGGCAGCTCTCGAGCCGCGCGAGCGTCGGTGAGATCGGTGGCGAAGCAGGCCGCTCGCCCGCCGCCGGCGATGATTGCGTCCCGAAGCTCCTGGGCACCATCCCCGGACGCGTGGTGATGCAGGGCGAGCGTCATCCCCCGCGTGGCAAGCGCCGCGGCCAGCGCCCGACCCAGCCGTCGGCCGGCACCGGTCACGAGCGCGACGCGGCCCAGAAGCTCCATGATCAGCTCGGCGACGGCGTGATAGGAAGGATTGTGCCGGTGGTCGTGGAGGCGGGATCGGCCAGCGACAGGATGCCCTCGGCGATCGCGGAAAGCTCCACGTAGGCCGCCGAGGTGCCGGCGGAGGCGACGTTGTCGCCGGTCCGCACCATACCCGGAGCCACGGCATTCACCCGGATGCCGCGGTCGCGAAGCTCGAGCGCCAGACTCCGGGTGAAGCCGGCGATGCCGGCCTTGGCGGCGACATAGGCCGCCATCGGCGCCTGCGGCTCGACCACGGCGATAGACGCCACGTTGACGATGGCACCCCGCGTGCCGGCGAGCGCCCGGATCGCGGCCTGCGACACCAGGAACGTGGTCTTGAGATTGATCGCGATCTCCCGATCGAAATCGCGGGCGCCGGTCTGCTCGATGGGCCCATAGGTCGTGAGGCCGCCCGCGAGATTCACCACCGCGTCCAGGCGCCCGAATCCGTTGACCGCCGTTTCCACCGCCAGCGCGGCGATGTCGGGAATCGTCAGGTCGCCGCCGCAGGGCCGGGCTTCGATGCCGGCCGCCGCGAATTCCCGCGCCCGCTCGGCCACCCCCACCGCATTCAGGTCGGCAACGACCAGCTTGGCGCCGGCCTTGCCGAAGGCAAGGGCCACAGCGTTGCCGATCTGCCCGGCGCGGCCCACGCCGGTGACGAGCACGACCCGATTGCGGAAGTCTGGCGTCGGAGCCATCGGAGGAATCAGGACGTGGCGCGGGCAGGTGCTGCGGGCGGCCGGGCGGCCTCGAGCGCCTCGAGCCAGGCCAGCGGAACGTTCTGGGAGCCGAGGGCGCCGTGGGTCTCATCGCCGACCGGATCTCCGTGCCAATCGCTGCCGCCGGTGCGCAGGAGTCCAAGGTCGAGCGCGAACTCCGTCAGCCGCGCGCGAACGTCCGGATCATGGCTCGGGTGGCGGGTCTCCACCGCGTCGAGCCCGGCGTCGCGGAAATGGCCGAGCAGGCTGCGAGTGCCTCGGTCCTTGAGATGCGCGGCCGACACCACACCGCCCACGCGGTGCACCAGGTCGGCGACCTCGACGAATTCAGGCAGCGACTTTTCCACGAAGGCCGGACGGCCCCGCCCGAGATAGCGATCGAACGCCTCGCCCACATTGGCCACCTGCCCCCGGCGCACCAGCGCCCGGGCCACGTGCGGCCGGCCGACGGCGCCGCCCTCCGCCTCGGCGAGCACATCCTCGTGGCTCACGGGAACCCCGAGGCGGTGCAGCCGATCCACCATGGCTCGGCCGCGTCGTGACCGGTCTGCCCGGCATTCGACCAGGAAGTCCTCCAGCACCTGGGTCCCGGGCGGGAGGAAGTAGCCGAGGAGATGCATCTCTCCCCACGGTGCGGCGACCGAAAATTCGCAGCCGCCGATCACCCGCACACCGAGACGCTCGCCGGCGGCGATGGCGGCCGGCACTCCGCCCAGGGTGTCGTGGTCGGTGAGCGCGATAGCGGCGAGTCCCGCCCTGGCCGCACGGCCGACCACGGCCTCGGGCGCGAGCTCGCCGTCCGAGGCCGTGGAATGGACGTGGAGGTCGATGATCGGCCCCCGGAGATTGCCCTCGGTCACGCCCGGTACCCCGTCTCCGGTGCGGTCCATGCGGGCTGGGAGTGGGCGAGCAGGTCCCGGAGCTGGGCGTCGGTCAGCTCCGAGAGCGCCCGCTCGGAGCTCTTGGCCCCGAGCGGGGAGTAGCGGGTAACTCGCCGCTCGCGGGCGGCGCCGATTCCGCGGGCGAAGACGAGCCCCAGCTCGTCTTTCACGTACTGGGTGACCCGGCCGCTCACCGCGACTTCCCACTGATCGCCCTCTACTTCGATGATTCGGCGGGGCATGTCAGAGCGTAACCTCCTCCCAAAGCTCCCAGGCATCGGGCGCGTACGTCGCCAGCTCGCGAAGCCGCGCCTCGAGCCGGCGCTCGTCGTCCCTCGACTCCGCAATGGAGCGGTGCGAGTCGACCGACGTGCTTTCGCTGCATTCGAGGAAGGCGCCGCTTCGGCCCCGCCCCCGGAACAACCAGAGATGGCGGCCCCGCGCCTCGGAGAGGCGAGCCAGCTCTCCCACCACCCTGAGATACTCCGGCTCCGCCGCCGCAGACACCGTCACGCGCGAGACGGCCAGGGCTCGTGCCATCTCAGGCTGCGTCCTCCGGGAAGCCTTCCAGCGAGCGCTTGACGTCGGCCATGAAGCGATCCGCGTCGGCTCCGTCTACGATCCGATGGTCGAAGGCCAGCGCCAGCATCCCCATCAATCGAATCGCGAGCGTGTCCGTACCGTCGACCGTGAGCACCGCGGGCTGCTTGGTGATGGAGCCGACGCAGAGGATCGCGGCCTGCGGCTGGTTGATGATCGGCGTGCCGATGACCGAGCCGAACACTCCGGGGTTCGTGATCGTGAAGGTGCCCTTCTGTACTTCGTCCGGGCTCAACTTCTTGGTCCGCGCCCGCTCGCCCAGGTCGTTGATCGCGCGCGCAATCCCGGCGAGCGACAGCTCGTCCGCGTGCCGGACCACCGGCACGATGAGTCCCCAGTCGAGAGCCACGGCAATGCCGAGATTGACGTCACCGCGCAAGATGGTGGCGTCGGCTCCGACCGCGGCATTGACCACCGGGTGCCGCCGCAGATTGTCGGCGACC
>DATBQV010000069.1:0-2915 GCA_036560625.1 Gemmatimonadales bacterium | reverse complement strand
AATTGGCGCCCCGGAGCGCGCATTCCTTGAGCCATTCAGGCGTGCCCGCCGGGACCGTCAGAAGGACCGGCCCCCCGAAAATCCCGTGCTCCTTCCACCGATCGGTGGCTCCGGCCATTTCGCGCACCCATCCCGGCCCCGGGACCACGTCGTCGTCACTGAATATCAAGAGTCGGCCGCGGGCCACGTCCAGCGCGCGGTTCATCGCGCGGTTCTTCCCGGCGCGGGGCTCGGTCAGGGCCACGAGCGGCAGCGCCCCCCGGGCGGACTCCAGAACGGCGGCGGTCCGGTCGGTGCTGCCGTTGTCTACGACGATAACCTCCCAGGAGATGCCGTCGACCGCCTGTCTGGCGATGTGACCCAGCGTATCCGCGAGCAGTGTCGCCCGGTTGCGCGTGGCGATGATGACGCTCACATCGAGACCGGGAGTCGCGCTCACCGAGGCGGCTCCGCGTACTGGTCCAGCGCGGCCAGCAGGGCGGTGACGTGGGCCGCTGACGAATGCCCCGCGCGCACGAACGTCCGGCAGGCAGCGCCCCATTCGCTTCGAAGGGCGGGATCGGCCGCGAGCGCACGCAGCGCGGCGGCGACACCTGCGACGTCGCCTTCGGGGCGGAGCATCACCGAGCGGGCCGAGTCGGGTGGAAGCAGCTCCGGAATGCCCGCGTGGATCGTCGACACGATCGGCAGCCCTACTGTGGCCGCCTCGAGGATCGACACCGGCGTTCCCTCCGTGTCGCCCGCTTCGCCGGTCTTGCTGGTGAGGAGGAACACCGACGCCTGCTCCAGCGCGCGCAGGGTCTCGTCGCGCGGAAGGGTCCCGCTGAACTCGACCAGCGAACTCACGCCGAGCGACGCAGCCAAGGCTTGAAGCTCACCGAGCAGGTGCCCTTCCCCGACGATCCGATACCGCCACGTCCCCTTGAGGGCGTCCTGCGCCTGGGCGAACGCGCGGATGGAGTCGTCCAGTCCCTTCTTGGCGACGAGGCGGGCGATCGACAGCACCTGGCCCCCGGCGGCAGCGGGCCGGGCGCTTCGGCCATCCAGCGCGTCGGACACGCCGAGGCGAACCACGCCGACTCGCTCCGGGGCGAAGCCCGCGGTCACGAGCCGGCTCTTCAGGTACTCACTATTGGTGAGAGCCGCCGTGCGCGACGCAATCAGGGCGTCGTAGGCGTGGGGCCGCTCCTGGAGATGCCGCGTCGCATCAAAGCCATGAAAGAAGACCGCGTACGGCCGTCGCGCCGCGGCCACCACCGGCAGCCATTGGGCTCCAGCAGGACCGAAATGCGCCAGCACAAAGTCACTGCGCCGGATACCCGGCAGGGTCGAGCGCGCGAGGCATTCGGCAAACGTAAACGTCGAGGAGTACTTGAGCCGACGGGCGTGCTGCGCCCCGGCCAGGACGCGCGCGGGGTGGGAGAGCAGCCGCCGAAGCTTGTCGCCTCGACCCATCCAGGGGCCCAGCACCGTCGCCGGGTAGTCCTGCTCTGCCAGGCCCGGCCCGCCGGCCCGGCGATCTGCAATGACCTCGACCCGATGACCGGCAGTCTCAAGCCAGCGCACCGATTCGTAAACGAACGTCTCGGTGGGCAGGGGGTACTGACTGGCCAAGATCCCGATGCGCATTGTCTGCCCGGTTCGCGTTCAGAGCCTGGTTCGGGTGAGGGTGTCGTGGGCTCAGCCGTCCGAGGGGCAAGAGCCGTACCGCCTCGTCGAGCGGTTTCGACGCCGTAACCCATTGTGCCGGAGTAACCTGGGGTCGGTGCTGTCCCGCGCTCCACGGACCCTGGGCTCCCTGTCGGAGGCTCGCTACACGCTCCGGCCCCAGGGTCCCGCGCGTCCGGGGACGGAATGTAGCGCCCGTCGCTGGAAAGACCGGTCCCGTGGCCGTCTAACGGCATGATTTTGGCCCCTCGTCAGGCCTCTTGAGGCAGCCAAACCCCGTGCCGGCGGGACGTGAGGAAATACCCCAATGTGCGGCATCGCAGGCTATGTATTGCGCGGTCCGTCGAGCGACTTGCGAGTCGCGCGCATGTTGCTCGCCGGCGTGCGCAGCCGCGGTCCGGACGACGAGGGCATCTTCCTCGCCGATCGGACACACGGCCAGTCGGTCGCGTGGGCAACGGAGCACAGCCCGGTCGCGGTGCAGGCCGAGCGTCGAATCGCCCCGCGGAACGGGACGGCGCTGGCGCATGATCTTGCTCTGATCCACGCCCGCTATGCCATCGTCGATCTCTCAGCCGGCGGGCACCAGCCGTTCCGCAGCCGCGACCAAGCCATTACGGCGGTCTTCAACGGCGAGATCTACAACTACATCGAGCTGAGACACCTGCTCGAGGCAGCCGGAGCCACCTTCGACACCGCCAGTGACACGGAGGTCCTGGTTGAGGGCTACCGGCACTGGGGCGACTCGCTTTGGTCCCGGCTCAACGGCTTCTGGGCCGTCGCGCTCTATGATCACCGGGCGGCCACGCTGGTCCTCTCCCGCGACCGCATGGGCGTCGCTCCCTTCTACGTCCGCGAGACCGAGAACGGGCTCTTCTTCGCCAGCACGATCCGTCCGTTGATCGCGATCGCGCCCGCCACGGTGCACCGGGACGCCGCGCGCGTCCTCGGGTTCATCGAGACCGGGATGAAGGACCTCGACGACACGACCATGTATCGCGAGATCCGGAGCTTTCCCGCGGCGACCACGATGCGAATCGGGCGCGAAGCCGCCCGCCTCGAGCAGGCCCGCGCGCTGCGCTACTGGACGCCTCCCCGCCAGCGGCTCACGGCACAGGATCTCTCGCTCGATGAGGCAGCCGCCGAGCTTCGCGTCCGGCTGTTCGATGCCGTGTCGCTTCGGCTCCGCGCCGACGTGGAAGTCGCCTGCGAGCTGAGCGGCGGCATGGACAGCTCCTCGATCGTCG
>DATBQV010000068.1:0-15274 GCA_036560625.1 Gemmatimonadales bacterium | reverse complement strand
CGGTCGGCTCGGCCGTGGGTCTGGGCGTCGCCACGCTGCTGGGGGTGGTGCTCACGGAGGCGGTCGCCCCACTCGCCCGGCACGGTCTGGCCCTGTCGGCCGGCGTGACCCTCTACGTGGCGGCCTCGAACCTGGTGCCCGAGCTGCAGCACCGCCGCCGCGGTCCTCCGACGCTGGCGTTTCTCGGCGGCGTGGCGGTGTTCGGCGTCACCGAGTGGCTGCTGAGCCGCTGGCCCGTCTAGTTTCCCTCATGGCCCAGAAGCGCGCGATCGTGGAGGAAGCTTCGCTGTTCCCGGGCGTTCGGGAGGCGGAGCCGCTGGCGAACCGCATGCGACCGCGCACGCTGGACGAGTTCGTGGGGCAGGAACACCTGCTGGGTCCGGGGAAGCCGTTGCGGGTGCTCATCGAGCGGGGCGCTCCCGGGTCGTTGATTTTCTGGGGCCCGCCCGGGTCCGGCAAGACGACGCTGGGCCACCTGATCGCCGCGGCCACCCGCCGCGTGTTCGTGCCGTTCAGCGCCGTGAGCGAGGGCGTCCCCCGCATCCGGGAGATCGTGGCCCAGGCGAAGGCCCGCCTCACGGGGGGTGGCTTGCAAACGGTTCTGTTCGTGGACGAGATCCACCGGCTCAACAAGGCCCAGCAGGACAGCCTGCTCCCGTCCGCCGAGGACGGCACGGTCACCTCGATCGGTGCCACGACGGAGAACCCGAGCTTCGAGGTGAACGGGGCGCTGCTCTCGCGTACGCGGGTGTTCGTGCTGGAGCCGGTCGGTCCGGCCCACACGGTGGTCCTGCTCGCGCGCGCGCTGGCAGACCGGGAACGCGGGCTCGGCGCGCTGGAGATCACGGCTGAGCCGGATGCCCTCGCGTTCATTGCCGAGGAGGCCGACGGCGACGCGCGCCGGGCGCTCAACGTGCTGGAAGCGGCCGCCGCGCACGCGCGGGCTGAACCGGGGGCCGCGTCGGGTACGGAAGCGACGATCACGGTCCCGCTCGCGCGGGAAGCGATGCAGAAGCGGTTTGCCCGCTACGACAAGGCCGGCGAGGAGCACTTCAACCTCCTCTCGGCGTATCACAAATCGCTGCGGGGGAGCGACCCGCAGGGGGCGCTCTACTGGATGGCGCGCATGCTGGACGGCGGCGAGGACCCGATGACGCTGTTCCGCCGGGCCATCGCGATGGCGGCGGAGGACATCGGTCTGGCCGATCCCAACGCGCTCGTCCTGGCCGTGGCGGCCCGGGACGCCTTCCACATGCTCGGGCCGCCGGAGGGGTATCTCCCGCTGGCGGAGATGACGATCTACCTCGCCACGGCCCCCAAGTCCAACACCGCGAAAGTAGCGCTCGGCGCGGCGATCGAGGCCGCCCGCAATTCACCGGCGGCCGCCGTGCCGATGCATCTGCGCAACGCCCCGACCCCGCTCATGAAGGAACTGGGCTACGGGGCGGGGTACCGCTACGCACACGACTCACCCACGGCGTACCAGGGCCAGGAATACCTGCCGGAGGCGCTACGCGGTACAAGCTTCTACGTTCCGGGGAGCATGGGCTACGAGAAGAAGGTGGCTGAGCGCCTCGAATGGTGGGCCAAACAGAAGGAGGAGGGATGAGGGTAAGGATGGTGCGGCCATTCGCGACCTGATCACTATCCGGGATCCGATCGAGCGAGCGTTGCTGGTGGCGGCGCCCCGCAAGGGCTCGGCGGAAGCCCGTGTCATGACCGAGCATCTGGACGAGCTGGCCCGGCTCGTGGACACCGCGGGCGCCGAAGTCGTCGCCCGGGCGTCGCAGCACGTCGCCTCCCCCAATCCGGCCACGCTGATCGGCGAAGGCAAGGTCGAGGAGCTGAAGGCACTGGCGGCCGACCTCGGGGTCACGCTCGTCGTCTTCGACGAGGAGCTGAGTCCGGTGCAGGGCGCCAACCTCGAGCGGGAGCTCAAGGTGCGCGTCATGGATCGCGCCGAGGTGATCCTCGACATTTTCGCGATTCGGGCCCGGAGCCACGAGGCCCGGCTCCAGGTCGAGCTGGCGCAGCTGGAATACCTGCTGCCCCGCCTCACCCGGATGTGGACCCACCTTTCGCGCACCCGCGGCGGCATCGGTCTCCGGGGACCGGGTGAAACCCAGCTGGAAACCGACCGCCGGAGCATTCGACGGAAGATCCAGGCGCTCAAAGCGAAGCTAAAAGACGTCGAGCGTCACCGGGAGAAGCTGCGCTCCGGTCGCGAGCCGATGCTGGGGGTGGCGCTGGTGGGCTACACCAACGCCGGGAAGTCGAGCATCCTGCGCGGCTTGTCGGGCGAGCATGAGATCGTGGTCGAGGACCGGCTCTTCGCGACGCTGGATACGCTCACCCGTGAGGTAGACCTGGGCGAGGGCATCCGCGCGCGCGTGACGGACACGGTGGGGTTTATCCGCAAGCTGCCGCACCATCTGGTGGCGAGCTTCCGGGCCACACTCGAGGAAGCCCGGGCGGCCGTGGCGTTGCTCCACATCGTGGACGCGAGTCATCCCGACTGGGAAGAGCACATGCAGGTGGTGGAGGGGGTCCTGGGTGAGCTGGACCTGGCCGACCGGCCGGTGGTCGTCGTCTTCAACAAGATCGACCTGCTCCCTGACCCCAGCCAGCTCGCCGTGCGGGTGCGGGAGCTGCATCCCGGCGCCGTCATGACCACGACGCTGCGTACCGACGGGCTGAACCCACTCAAGGCACGCCTCCGGGAGCTGGACCGGGCGGGGCGGGTGACGGTGATCGTCCGGGTGCCGGTGAGCGACGGCGCCGGCTTGGCGGCGCTCTATCGTCAGGGTGAGGTGCTGGCGGTCCAACCGGCCGGAGTAGAGCAGGAGGTCACGGTTCGACTGGAAGGGTGGCAGGCGGACAAGCTCCGGGCGAGCGGGCGGGTGGTGGAGCGGAAGGCGGCGAGGAAAGAGACGGCGTGAACAGCGGTGAGAAGTGAGAGGCAAGAGGTAAGAAGTGAGAGGTAAGAAGTGAGAGGGAAACGGAAGGGGCCCCGTCACCAGGGCCCCTCTTACTTCTCACCTCTCACTTCTCACTCCTTGCCGGACAGCACCTGCTCTAACAACAGCCACCGATTCATGCCGGCGAACTTCTGGTGCATCTTGGTGGTCGGTGCCGGCGCCATTTCGTCTTCCTCGTTCTGGAGGTCGGCCAGGGCGTCGATGCCGGAGTGAAGGAACTTCCGCAGACCCTTCTCCATCGCCATGCCGGCCGTGCGGAAGTTGAAGAGCGTCGAGAACTGGAGCGTGAAGCCCAGGTCGGCGAGCTGCTGGTTGGTGATCAGCTTGTTGGCCTTCTTGGCCCGGCCGAAGTACAGGGAAGGCGAGAGGTTGAAGCCGAGCATCTGGTTCGGGTAGTACTTCCGGACGCCCTCGCTGAACTCCTGCGGCTGATCCAGCTCGGTGTTGTTGAATTCCGGCCAGATCACGTCGACGCCCAGCTCGGCTGCCTCCCACGCATCCTCGATCGCCATCTTGACGCCGCCCGACGACTGGCCCGGTAGCGCGCCGTCGATCGAGTCGCTGCGGGCGATGACCACCACGTCGACGCCGGTAGCCTGCGCCGCCGCCTTGATGGCTTTGAGCTTGGCCAGCCAGTCCTTCCGTGGTACCAGCACCTTGTCGCGCTTGGCCTTCCCGACGTTGACGATGTGGCCGCAGGTACGGTTGGTGGGGTCCTGGTTCTCCAGGTGCACGCCGGCCGCTCCGACCCGGATCAGCTCGGTCGCGAGGGTGAAGGTCTGGGTCGGACCGCCGAAACCGGCCTCCATGTCCACAAAGGCGGGTGGGGCATCGAGCAACTCGCGTCCCTCGGTGTCGTACCAGTGGGTGTTCCGCGCCCCCTCGATGCCCTTCCGGATCTCGAGGACCAGCTCGACCATCTGGTGCGAGTGGTAGATGCCGATGTCCGGGTACATGCTCTTGGTGGCGGCGAGCTGCCAGCCGCTCCCGTAGAGCGACTTGAAGCCGACCCGGGTCATGATGGCCGCGCTGAAGGCGTCGTACGCCCCGGCGGTGTGCAGGTATGACCCCTTGGCCCTGGCTTCGTGCAGGAGCCGCCGCAGCTTGGCGGCCGGCTCCTCGCGCTCGGGTGGGGCGAACAGCTTGGCGAGCGCCTCGGCGGGGTAAGTGGCGTTGGGGGACACCGGAGCGGCGGTGGTGGCCATTGCGAGGTCTCCGCTGAATTCGGAACAGACAATAAACCGTCGCGAGCGCGCCGGCGAAAGCGCGCTCGCGCCTTGTGAATATTTTCACAACTTAGCGAATGCGACTACCCGCCGCCAGTCTGCTGAATCAGTCGCTTGCCTGGCCGCGCGATGGTACCGCTCTTGCCCGCCAATTTCGTCTCGTCGGATTGTCCCACGTCGAGTCGCCTCCGTTGGGAACCCCTCCGCGATGGGTCATGCTCTTGCTCAGCAGGAAGTTAGCAGTGTACTATACGCAGCGGTTTGCATTGAAACACGACAGTCCGTCGAAAGAAGTTGCAGCGAGGCTCTCGTCTCCCCGCAGTGACAATCCGCGGCTCGGCGGCGTCCGAGCAGAAGGGGTTAATGCGCACCGCACCCTCACACCTGAACCAGTGAGTCGCCGTGAGCTCACGCCCGATCTTCATCGCGCGTCACGGTGAGACCCAGTCCAATCTCACCAATCTGTATGCCGGCCGCAGCGCGGAGCCTCTGACGCGCGCGGGCCGGGCTCAGGTTTCTCATCTCGCCGGAGGCCTCACCGGTTCCGGCATCGGCCAGATCTGGAGCAGCTCCATCGGACGCGCGATCGAGTCGGCCCGTCTGCTGGGTGAGCGGCTGCGGATTCCGGTGCGGATCGACGGCCGCCTCGACGAAATGCAGCTGGGCCCGTGGGAGGGGCGCACCGAAGAAGAGGTCGCGCGTGAGTTTCCCGATTCCTATGCGCTCTGGCTCTCCCAGCCCGACGAAGTGCGGATCGACGGCCGGGAGACGCTGGGACAGGTCGCGGCCCGGGTGATGGCGGTGGTGGCGGATGCGGAGGCCGAGGCGACGCGCGAGCCGGTGCTCTTGATGACCCACGTCGCTCCCATGCGGGTGGCGGTGTTGTCGGTCCTGCGGTATCCGCTCACGGCCTACAAGCGGCTGGTCGTGCCGAATGCCTCCTGCGTGCGCCTGGATTGCTCGACGGAACAGGCGACGTGGACCCCCGACGGAGCTTCTCTCAGGCTGGAAATAGAGCGGGCGGGCTCCGTCGCGGCGTGAAGGGTCTTGTTCTGGCGGCCGGGGAAGGGACCCGGCTGCGCCCGCTCACCGCGGACCGTCCCAAGCCGATGGTGTCCGTGGCGGGCGCTCCGATGATCGCCTACGCACTCGAGTGGATGCGGACCAACGGCATCGCCGAGGTGGCGGTCAACACGCATTACCGGCCCGAGCCGCTGGTCGCGTTCGTCGGCGACGGCGCGGCGTTCGGTCTCTCGGTCCGCTATTCGCATGAGCCGGTCCTGCTCGGATCCTCGGGCGCGCTGGCACCGCTTCAGACCTTCTTTCGCGGCGAAGAGTTTTTCGTCGTGCTCTACGGGGACGTGCTGACCAATCAGCCGCTCGGGCCCGTGATCGACGCGCACCGCCAGGCCAAGGCCGACGCCACGCTCGTGCTCACCGAGGTGGACGATCCACGGCGCGCCGGCATGGTCGAGCTGACCGACGAAGACCGCATCCTGCGTCTGGTCGAGAAACCGCGCGACTGGCCCGCGGGCGCGCGCTGGGCCAACGGCGGGATCTACCTTCTCGGCCCGCGCATCTGGGACTTCGCTCCCACCTCCGGCTACCACGATTTCGGATTCGACCTGCTCCCCGCCATGCTGGCGGCCGGGAGCCGCCTGCAGGGCTTCCGCTCCCACGCCGCGCTGGTCGACATCGGCTCGCACGAGCGCCTGGCCCATGCGGGAGAGCTGGTCGCGCGCGGGCAATTGCCCCGGCCGCAGGTGGTGCTGCCGTGCTGATTGCCCGGGCGCCGCTGCGCATCTCGTTCGCGGGGGGTGGGACCGACCTCGAGGCCTACTACCACCGCTACGGCGGGCTGGTGGTGAGCGCCACGATCAACCGGTACTTCTACGTCGTCGCCACCCGCACCATCGACGACGCGGTCCAGATCACCTCATCCGACTTCCGGATCTTTGAGCGCCAGGCGCCCGGGATCACGCTCTCGTTCGACGGCGAGCTGGGGTACCTCAAGTCCATTCTGCACGAGTTCGGCGTGATCCGGGGCTTGGCGGTGTTCACCGCGAGCGAGATCCCGCCCGGAACCGGGCTGGGAAGCTCGAGCACCGTGGCCGTCGCACTCATCAAGGCGCTGGCGACGCTGTGCCAGCGGCGGGCGACCAAGCAGGAGGTGGCCGAGCTCGCGTCGTACATCGAGATCGGAAAGCTGGGGCGCCCGATCGGGCTTCAGGACCAGTTCGCCGCCTCGTTCGGCGGGCTCAACGCGATCGAGTTCACCAGCGAGCGCACCACCGTCCAGCCGCTCATGCTCCCGCTGGCCGTGCGGGATCAGCTGGAGCGGAGCCTGCTGCTCTTCTACACGGGTGCATCCCGGAACGCCGCGACGATCCTGCGGGAGCAGCGGACGTCCTCCCAGGAGCGCGACGCGACGGTCATCGAGAGCCTGCACGGGATCCGGCGCGACGCCGAGATCGCACGGGCGGCCCTGCTCGCGGGGGACGTCCGCCGCATCGGGCAGGTGCTGCATGAATCGTGGCAACGGAAGAAGCGGCTGGCCCGCGGAATCAGCAACGAGAGGATCGACCGCCTATATCAATTGGCGCTCGAGCACGGCGCAACCGGTGGCAAGATCGCCGGCGCCGGGGGTGGCGGGTTCCTGCTCCTCTTCTGCGAGCCCGACCATCAGCCGGCCGTGACCCGGGTGCTCGAGGCGGAGGGGCTGGCCCGGATGACTTTCCATTTCGATGACGGCGGGGCACAGGTCCTGGTGAATTCGATGCCGGAGATTCCCGGTCTTCACTACCCGGAGGGACGATGGGCGTCTGGCGCCGTCTCCGTGTAGCAGTCATGGCCACGGACGCCGCCGCGATGCTGGCGGCGTATGGCGTGGCGACAATCACGTACTTGCGCATCCTGGAGGGCCAGTCGGGCGGCCGCCTCTGGCCGCTGTACCCGTCGCTCGCGCTGGCGGTTGCCCTGGTCACGGTGGTGCTGGCCTGGGGCCAGGGACTCTACCGCCGCTGGGCATTGCTGGGCAGCTATCCCTTGTATCCCCGCCTTGCCGGCATCGCGACGTACGGCGTGCTGGGCGTCATCATGCTCAGCTACTTCCTCGGTGGTCCGCCCTTCGTGTCGCGCTCCTGGCTCGGGCTCGCCTGGATCGGCAGCGTGGTCGGGCTCACGGGCGGCCGGCTCATCTGGCGCCACTACATTCGGGCGCGGCACGCCGAGGGCCGGCTGCTCCGGCGGGTGATCATCGCCGGGGCTAATCAGCATGGCATCGCCGTGGCGCGGCAGCTTCAGGACCATCGCCACGGAACCGAGGTCGTCGGGTTCCTGGACGACTACCAGCGTCCGGGCACGCTGGTCATGCCCGGCCTCGCGGTGGTCGGGCATCCGTTCCACGCCGCCGAGTGCGCGGACGAGCTCGGTGTGCAGCAGATCGTGATCATTGGCGGCGCTTTGAGCTGGGAGAGCCAGCGGCACCTGGCCGAGTTGGTGACGCGGCCCGATCGGAAGGTGGAGGCGTGGGTGTCGCCCACGTTCTACGATCTGCTGACGACGTCCACCGAGATGACGCATGTCGGGCACGTGCCCCTGCTGTTCCTCCACCCCACCCGGCTCCGGGGCTGGGCCGCCGGAATGAAGGGACTGGTGGACTGGACCGTGGCCCTCGGCCTCGTCGTCCTCCTCGCGCCGGCCTGGGCGTACTGGTGGCTCAAGGCGCGCCGCCTGGGGGTGAAGCCCCTGGTCCGCGAGCGGGTGCTCAGCGCGAGCGGCGCCTTCGAGCTCATGGGTCTCGATCGCGCCGTGGTCGAGTCTCCCGTGCTCGCTCGGCTGCCGGCGTTGATTAACGTGCTCCGCCGCGAGATGAGTCTCGTCGGACCGCGGCCGATCCAGCCGCACGAGCTCCGCTCCCACGAGCGCTGGTGGACCAGCCTGGCGACGATGCGTCCTGGGCTTACGGGTCTATGGCGCGTCAACACGGGGGACCTCACGGTCGAGGAGCGGGTCGCGCTGGACCTCTACTACATCCGGAACTACTCCCTGAGTCTCGACCTCCAGCTGCTCTACGGCACGCTCAAGGGCCTGACGCGCATCCGCCGCTCGTCCAAGGCGCTCGCGCGATGGCATCCCGAAGGGGAGCCCGCGCCGGCGATTGTGACGCCGCTCCCAGTCCTCACCCCGATCTCCGATCCTCGGGTTCCGGCGGTGGTGGCGGTGGCTCCCGCTGCCCGGCTCGGGCGCTCGCCGTGACGGTTTCCCCTGCCGCGGCCCAGGTCGCGCGCTGGCTGAAGGAAGCAGTCGAGGCAATCAGCGGGATCGACGCTACATCGGTGGCGGCGGCCGCGGAGCTGCTGCTCCAGACCCGCCGCGCTGGCGGGACGATCTTCACCGCCGGCAACGGTGGCAGCGCGGCGACGGCCTCGCACCTCGCACTCGACCTGCAGAAGGCGGGTCGCGTGAGCGGCGGCAAAGGCACGCCGGCGCTGTCACTGGCCGACAGCATCGGGCTGGTGACCGCCTGGGGCAACGACACGGCGTTCGACCGGGTCTTCGCGGAACAGCTCGAAGTGCTGGGCAAGGCCGGCGATGCGCTGGTCGTGATCTCCGTGAGCGGTAGCTCCCCCAACCTGGTGGCCCTGCTGGAAACCGCCGCCCGCCTCCGGATCCGGCGCGTCGGGCTGCTCGGTCGGACGGGTGGCGCCGCTCGGGATCTGGTCGAGGTTCCCATCCTCGTGCCGAGCGACGACTACGCCTGGGTCGAATCGGCCCACGTGGTGCTCCATCATGTCCTCACCTATGCCGTGCGGGACGCGGCGCGCGCCGGGGGCGGATGACGGACGGCGCCCCGGCTGCGCCGGTGCGTCTCGAGGAGCGGGCGACGGCGCCACATCCGAGCATCGGCCATCCTGGTAAGCGCGCCATGGACATCCTGGGCGCGGGCCTTCTGCTTGTAGTTTTCGCCCCGGCAATCGCGGTGGCGTCGGTGGCGGTGGCGCTCACCTCGCCTGGACCGCTGCTCCACCGGCGCCGGGTGGTTGGGTTGGGAGGCACCGAATTCGACGCGCTCAAGCTGCGCACCATGGTTGCCGACGCCGACCGCATCCTCGCCGAGAATCCCCAGCTCCGTGCCGCGTTCGAGGTCAACTTCAAGCTGGAGCGTGACCCGAGGGTCACGCCCGTCGGCCGCTTCCTGCGGAAGTGGTCGATCGACGAGCTGCCCCAGCTCTGGAACGTGCTGCGGGGGGAGATGAGCCTGGTCGGGCCCCGGATGATCACCCGGGCCGAGCTGGGGAAGTACGGACCCCAGGCCGCCCGGCTCACCGCGGTCCGGCCCGGGCTCTCAGGGCTTTGGCAGGTATCGGGACGGCAGGAGATAGACTACACTGATCGGGTCCGTCTGGATCTGGACTATATCGACCACTGGAGTCTGGGCCGCGACTTGGCGATCGCCCTCCGGACCCCCGCCGCCGTGGTGCGGGGCCGGGGCGCCCGCTGAGGCCCGGGCTCCCGAGCTCAAGGGGTACCATGACGCGGGCACTTGTCACGGGAGGGGCGGGGTTCATCGGGTCGCACCTGGCCGACCGACTCCTGGCGGACGGGCACGAGGTTGCGACGCTGGACGATCTCTCCAGCGGCCTGCGCGCCAACGTGGCGGAGGGTGTGCGCTTCTATGAGACGGACGTCTGCGACGTGCCGGCGGTCCGGCGGCTGCTCAAGGACTTCCGGCCGGAGCTGATCTTCCATCTGGCCGCGCAAATGGACGTTCGGCGGTCCACCCGCGAGCCGGAGTTCGACGCCAAGGTCAACGTGCTCGGCAGCCTGGGGCTGCTCCGCGAGGCGATCGCGGCGGGCGTACGCCGGGTGGTCTATGCGTCCACCGGGGGCGCCGTCTACGGCGACGTCGATCCGGCAAGGCTTCCCGTACGGGAGACGCAGGTCGCCTATCCCATCTCGGAATACGGCGCCAGCAAGCTGGCGTTCGAGCACTACCTCAGCGTGTACGAGAGCCGAGAGGACATCGAGTACGTCGCGCTCCGGTTTCCCAACGTCTACGGCCCGCGCCAGCGGCCGGACGGCGAGGCGGGCGTGGTGGCGATCTTTTCGGGCCGGATGCTGCGGGGCGAGGAGGTCTTCATCTTCGGCGACGGCAGCAAGACCCGGGACTACGTGTACGTGAGCGACGTGGTCGAGGCCAACGTGCGGGCGGCGGGCGGTCCGTCGGGCGTGGTGGCGAACCTGGGCTGGGGGAAGGAAGTGGCGGACATCGACATCTTCCGGGCAGTGGCCGAAGCCACGGGCTATACCCGACGGCCGACGCATTCGCCGGAGCGGCCGGGGGAGGTGGCGCGGATCTGCCTCGACGCCGGGCTCGCGCGGGCGACGTGGGGCTGGTGTCCCACGGTGTCGCTCGAGGCCGGGGTACGCCGGGTGGTCGAGCACGTGGCGGGCAAGCCCGTGAGCCGGGGGGCCGCGCGGTGACGCTGGCGCTGGTGACAGGAGGGGCAGGGTTCATCGGGTCCCACACGGTGGATGCGCTGCTCGCCCGCGGCTACGATGTGCGGGTGCTGGACCTGCTGATCCCTCCGGTGCACGACGGCACGGTGCCGGCATATCTGCCTCGCGAGGTCGACTTCCAGCAGGGCGACGTGCGGGACCCGGCTGCGATGCGGCGCGCGCTCCGGGACGTCGCGGTCGTGTACCACTTTGCCGCCTACCAGGACTACCTGCCCGACTTCAGTACCTTCTTCAGCACCAACGCGGCGGGCACGGCGCTGCTCTATGAGCTGATCGTCGCGGAGTTCCGGCGGGTCGGGCTCGTGGTGGTCGCGTCGTCGCAGGCGGTCTACGGTGAGGGGCGGTACGATTGCGCGGGATGCGGGGCGGTGTATCCGGGCCCGCGCGCCGAGGAGCAGCTGGCGGCGGGACGCTGGGAGCAGACGTGTCCCCAGTGCGGCGGCGCCATGCAGCCGGCCTGGACCGACGAGTCGGTGATGCGGCCGCACAACCCCTACGGTCTGTCCAAGCGGGACCAGGACGACATGGTGACGCTGCTGGCGGCGCGGTACAAGGTGCCGAGCGTGGCGTTCCGCTACTCTATCGTCCAGGGCACCCGCCAGTCATTCCGGAACGCGTATTCCGGCGCGCTCCGGAGCTTCACGGTTCAGGTCGCCTCGGATGCACCCGCGCTGGTCTACGAGGACGGCCGCCAGCTCCGCGACTATGTGAGCATCAAGGACGTGGTGCGGGCCAACCTCCTGCCGCTCGACCAGCCGGCGATGGCCTACCGCGCCTTCAACGTGGGCGGGCACCGGTCGGTCACCGTGCTCGAGCTGGTGCGCGAGGTGGGCGCCGCGGTCGGCCGGGAGCGCGCGCCGCTCATGCCCGGCCTCTATCGGGTGGGCGACACCCGCCATATCCGCTCGGACGTGTCGCGCCTCGAGGCGCTCGGCTGGTCGGTGCGGGAGGCGCTGCCCGACACGGTGCGGGAGTACGTGACCTGGGCGATGGCTGAGCCGGGCTTCCGCAACGAGGCGACTGCCGCGCAGGAGCGGATGAGGGCGCTCGGCGTGCTCCGCTCCGTCCGGACGTCGTGAGCACGACGTCGATCTCCAGCGACGAACAACGGCGGCAGCTTCCACAATCGGAGGTGTGGGACGGCCCACCGGTCGTCCTCGTGCACGACTGGATCGGCGGGGTGCATGGGGCCGAGCGCGTCCTCAAGGAGCTGGCGGCGCTCTTCCCCGCAGCCCCGATCCTGGCCTTGATGGCTGACCGCCGCGTGCTGCCCGCCTTGGGGATCGAGCCGTCGCGCGTTCACCAGAGCTACCTCGGGCGGGTGCCCAACGCGATCGCGCTCCGGAAGGTCATGCTGCCGTTCTTCGCCGACGCCGTGCAGACGCTCGACGTGGGCGACGCCAGCCTGATCGTCTCGAGCTCCCACGCCGTGGCGAAGACAGTTCCCCACCGCAGCTATCAGCGCCACCTCTCCTACGTGTACTCACCGATGCGGTACGCCCACGACCTGCTCCCGGAGTACATGCGGAACGTGCCGTGGGCGCTGCGGCCGTGGCTTCGCAGCGTCCTCAGAAAGCTGGCGGTGTGGGACGTCGCGACGGCGCAGCGGGTGGCGCGGTACGTGGGCATCTCCCGCGCGGTGGCGGAGCGCATCTGGCGGACCTACCGGCGCCACGCCGCCGTCGTTCACCCGCCGGTGGACGTCGACGCCATCCCCCTTGGGACCGCGACGTCGTCCGACTACTACATCGCCATGTCACGTCTGGCACCGTACAAGCGGCTCGATCTGGCCGTCGCCGCAGCGGCCCGGCTGGGCCGGCGATTGATCGTCGTGGGCGAAGGGCCCGACCGGCGGCGGCTGGAAGCGGTGGCGCGGGCGCGAGGCGATGCCGGACGGATCGAGTTCGCCGGGCGCGTGTCGGAGGCGGAGAAGTTCGCGCTCATGGGCGGTGCCAGGGCGCTGCTGTTTCCTGGCGAGGAGGACTTCGGCATCGTGGGCGTCGAAGCGCTTGCGACTGGCGTGCCGATCGTCGCACTCGGCCGCGGCGGGATGCTCGACATCGTCGGGTCGTCGAGCCGGCCGCTATTGGGCCCGGGCGCCGCTCCGGTGCCCGGCGGGGTTCTGGTCGGCGAGCAGACGGCCGCGGCCTTCGCGCAGGGCATCAAGCTGCTCGAGGACGGACCGGGCGCAGAGCGGTCGGCCTACCGTGAGCTGGCGCTCCGGTTTGCCGCCGCCCGGTTCCGGCGACGGATGCTGACACTCGCCCGCCGCACGCTGGAGCAGGCCTGAGGCGGTGCGGATCGCGCTCTTCTGCAACGACTATTGGCCGACCATCGGCGGCGTGCAGACAGCGGTCCGCGGACTGGCCGCAGGGCTGGTGCGGCGGGGCCACGAGCCGCTGATCCTCACTTGCCAGCCGGGGGGGTGCGCGCCTGCCGAAGAGCTGGACGGAATTCCCATCCGCCGATTCTCGTGGAGCCTCCGCCCACCCGCCACGTTCCCGTTCAGGGCGTGGCGGACGCGGCGCCAGGTGCGCGAAGCGGTGCTCGGTTGGCGACCCGAGGCGCTCTACGTTCACTTTGTGACCGTGCCCGCGCTCTTCGCGCGGAGCTGCGCACTCGTGGCCGGTGCCCCGCTCATCCTGTCCTTCCGGGGGGCTGAGGTCATGCAGTTGGCTCCGCGAGATCCGGTCACGGGGAGGGTGTTTTCCGGCCTCACCGGGGCCGCCGACGTGAACCTCTTCTGTTCGCGGTGGCTCGAGTCGGTGGGTCGGGCGTCCGGATGGTTCCGCGGACGGCCAGGGCGCGTCGGCGTGCTCGCCGATGCGGTGGCGGTGGAGCCGCGCACGACTCCGGACCTTCCCGCTACCGTCTGCTACGTCTTCGCGGGCGGGCGGATGGTACGAAAGAAGGGCTTCGACCTGCTGCTCCGGGCTTGGGCTGCCCTCGGGAGCCGCGTCCGGGCTCCGCTCTGGATCGCGGGCGACGGCGAGGAGCGGGCTGCCCTGGAGCGGCTCGCTCGCGAGCTCGGGCTGGGGGATCGCGTGCGTTTCCTCGGATCGGTGCCGCACGCGGAAATGCTGGGACTGCTCGAGCGCGCGGCGCTCTGCGTCGTGCCGTCGCGCGAGGAGCCGTACGGCATTCTGGTGGTCGAGGCGCAGGCGCTGGGCGTCCCCGTCGTCGCTACCGGGGTGGGAAACATTCCGGCGCTGATCGACGCTGGCCGGACCGGATATCTCGCCGAGCCCACCCCGGAGGGTCTGGCCCGCGTCATTGCAGCCGCCTGGGAGGATCCTCGCAGGCCGGAGATCGGATCCAGCGGGCGTGACGCCCCGGGGGCGCGGCGAGGCTACGACACGATGGCGGGCGAGCTCGAGCAGTGGATCGAGGTGGCCCGCTCGGGTCCAGGGAAGGCCGGCTCGTGGACCTAGTGTACGGGTCGGCGCTGTGGTTCACCCAGTCGCGTGTGAACTGTCATCACCTTGCCGAGCGGCTCGCCGCCGAGCGGCCGACGCTCTTCGTCGAATCGGTCGGAGCCCGGGCGCCGAGCGCGCACGATTGGCGGCGGATCGCGGCTCGCCTGCTCCGGTCGCTCCGCCCCCTCCGCAAGGTGGGCCCACGGCTGTGGATCTTCTCACCGCTTCCGCTGCCGGCCTACCGGGGCGGAGGCGCGGCCGCGAACACCCGGTGGGTGGGCCGGCAGCTCCGGGCTCTGCTCGCGCTCCGGCGGTGGAAGATCGACGCGAGCTGGGTCTTTCATCCGATGGGTCTCGGCAGCGCCGAGCAGGCGCAGGCCAGAGGCACGATCTACTACTGCGTGGACGACTACGCCGCGAACCCGGGGGTCGATGCGCCCACGATCCGGCGGCTGGAAGCGGCGCTGGTTGAGCGGGCGGATCTCACCATCACAACGGCGGAGCCACTCGCGTCCCGCCTGCGCCCGCTCGCGCGACGGGTCGAGGTGCTGCCCAACGTCGCCGACACCGAGCTGTTTCTGCGAGACGCATCCGTAGTGCGGCACCGGGTCTTGGAAGCGATCGACGCCCTTCCGCACCCGCGGCTCGGCTACCTGGGGAACCTTGCCACGTACAAGATCGACCTCGAGCTGGTCAACGCCATCGCCCGGGCCCGCCCGGAGTGGTCGGTGGTGCTCGTGGGGCCGGCCAACCAGGGGGACCTGCACCGGGAAGTGACGGCCGCGGCCTCACCATCCAACGTGCACTGGCTGGGGGAGGTCCCCCACGCAACCGCGCCGGCCGTCATTGACCGATTCGACGTGGCGCTGCTGCCCTCGGCGAGGCACGAGGTGATGCAGGCGAGCTTTCCCCTAAAGTTCTTCGAGTACCTGCTGCGCGGAAAGCCGGTCGTCGCCCGTCCGATCCCCGCCCTCGAGCCGTTTCAGGAGTGGATCGACCAGGGAAATGAAGCGGGGGAGTTCGTAGCTGCGGTCGAGCGGCAATTGGCCGGCGACAGCGAGCTCCTGGCGGGGCGCCGGCGGGCGTTCGCAGCGAGCTTCGGCTGGACCGAGCGGATGGAAAAATTGCGCGC
>DATBQV010000067.1:0-12424 GCA_036560625.1 Gemmatimonadales bacterium | reverse complement strand
CCGAATTTCCACGGGCATAACTACGATCTCGACGTGACGGTCGAGGGCGACATCGAGCCGGATACCGGCTACGTGTTCGACCTCACGCTCCTCCGGAAGCTGGTCGAGGACTGCGTCATCCGCCACCTCGATCACAAGAATCTGAACGTGGACGTCCCCTGGTTCACCGAGCTCAATCCCACCGCGGAGAATATCGCCGTGGTCGCTTGGCGCCAGCTTTGCCCGGCGCTTCCGCCGGGCCTTCACCTCCGCCTCCGCCTCTGGGAGACCCCCCGCAACTATGTCGAGTACGAAGGCGGCTGACGCCGTGACCCCGTCGCCCACCGGCGAGCCGTTCGCCGATCTCGTGCGCCGCATCCTCCTGGCGATCGGGGAGGATCCGGCCCGCGAAGGGCTGGTGAAGACGCCCGAGCGGGTGGAGGGCTCGCTGCGCTTCCTCACGCAGGGCTACGGCCAGACGGTCGCGGGCGCGGTCGGCGACGCCGTGTTCGAGGAGACGCACCAGAGCATGATCATGGTGCGCGACATCGAGCTGTACTCGCTCTGCGAGCACCACCTCCTGCCGTTCTTTGGCCGGGCCCACGTCGCCTACGTGCCGAACGGCAAGATCATGGGGCTCTCGAAGACCGCCCGGATCGTGGACGTGTTCGCCCGCCGCCTCCAGGTGCAGGAGCGCATGACCGACCAGATCGCCGACGCGGTCATGGACGTGATCCGGCCGCACGGTGTCGGTGTCGTGATCGAGGCGGCGCACTTCTGCATGATGATGCGCGGCGTCCAGAAGCAGAATTCGCGCACCGTCACCAGCGCGCTCCGGGGCATCTTCCGCGACGACTCGAAGACCCGCGACGAGTTCCTCCGCCTCGCGCACAACCATCCATCGGAGTGAGCGCGCTCGCCGGCCGCATCGCCGTCGTGACGGGAGCGTCGCGCGGGATCGGCGCGGCGGTGGCGGCTGCGTTCGTGGGAGCCGGTGCCCGCGTGGTCCGCGTCGCGCGCAGCCTGGCGCCTGGGGTCCACGACGGCGTACACGACCTGCCCTGCGACGTGAGCGACGCGCCGGCCGTCGGCCGGCTCGCCGAGGACGTGCTCGGGCGCATCGGCGTACCCGACATCGTCGTGAGCAACGCGGGCATCTTCGACCGCATTCCGTTCGAGCAGGCGGAGCCGGCCGAGCTGCGCCGGCACCTCGATGTGAATCTGGTGGGGACGTTCGCGGTGGCTCGCGGCTTCCTACCCGCAATGCGAGCCCGCGGCAGCGGCTTGTTCATTACGATCGGCAGCATCGCCGACCACGTTGCCTTTCCCGAAAATACGATCTACTCGACCACGAAGTACGGTCTGCGCGGGCTGCACGAGACGCTCGCCGTCGAATACCGCGGCACCGGCGTCCGCTGCACCCTGGTGTCGCCCGGCCCGACCGACACCGCGCTCTGGGACCCGGTGGACCCGGACCACCGTCCCGAGTTCGTCCCCCGCCGCGCCATGCTCCGTCCCGCCGACGTCGCCGACGCGATCCTGTTCGTCGCTACCCGGGCGCAGAACGTGCACGTCGACTGGCTCCGCCTCAATCCCACGCTGTGATGGATGCGCGGCATCGACCGCGGCTCGGCCTCCGGGCGGCGCTCGCCTGGAGCATCGCCGCGTGTGCCCCGACCGCGATCGCGGCGCAGGAAGACCGCCCGCCACCGGTGCCGGCACTCCCGCCGTTGCCTGACTCCGGCGGCTGGGGCGTGCACGTGCTCGCCGCCGCGCGCGATGCGGGCGGCTCGGTCTGGCTCGGCACCTACGGTCGGGGCATCATGCGGCTTGCCCCCGGCGCCAAGGCGTGGGAGGTGATCCGCCGGGACACGTCCACGACCACCTCGCTCTCATGGGACTTCGTCCAGGCGCTTGCGTTCGGCCCTCGCGGCGAGATCTGGTACGGAACGGTGGGCAACGGCTGGGGGCTCTCGCTGGACGGTGGACGCACCTGGCGCAACTGGACCCTCGCGGCGCTCGGCCCGGAGTGGCAGTACGTGGCGCCGGCGGGCATCGCGGTGCGGGGCGATACCACGGTGGTCGCGACCGCCGACGGACTCCAGCTCACGATTGACGACGGCGCTCACTGGATCGCCATCGTCGACTCGGCCGGCGCCGAGTCGCGCGGGCCGGCGGATACGGCGCTCGGGCTCCTCGCCAGCGCGTATGTGAAGCGGATTTCGGCCGACCGGCGCGGCTGGCTCGTCTCGACCTTGCGCGGGAATCAACGGCTCCGGCACACGGACGCCGGGTGGGAGGTCGAGCCGGTCACGGCGGCGCCGTATGCGTCGCCCAACGTCATTTTGATCGGCCGGCAGCAGTTTCGCGGCACCGTGTGTGGACTCCGCTCCGCCGTCGATACGCTGCCCTGTTACCGCCGCGCCGGGAAGCCCGGCGAAACACCCCGCGCGCCACTCACGATCTGGTTCCGCCGGCCCATCGATCCCGCGGACAATCCGTTCATCGATCAGACATATCGCTATGGGTCCACGATGGGCGGCAATTTCCAGCCGCATCAGGGCGTCGAATTCAACAACCCCGACGGGACACCGGTCCTGGCCATCGGCTCGGGCACGGTCACGTACGCCGGCCGGGCGGAGCAGGGCTCGCTCACGGTCGCCATCCGCCACGACTCCACCGTGGTGGTCGACGGCGTGCGGCGGGGCATCTGGTCGGCCTACTTCCACAACAGCAAGCTCGAGGTGAAGCTGGGGCAGAAGGTCACGGCCGGCCAGCGGATCGCGCGCGTGGGCAATACCGGTCGGGCAACCAACGAGCACCTCCATCTCGAGGTGCACGTGGCGCCGCTCGACTCGGCCGCGCGCATCGTGGACTCGCTGCAGCGCTTTCCGCCCTACACGACGAACCCCGAGCTATGGATCGACCCGCTGCCGGGCACGGGCATGCTCGCGGGACGGGTGCTGGACGGCGCCGGACGACCGGTGCCGGGTGCGCGCATCTACGGGTTGGAGAAGCCGGATCCGCGGGAGACGCCTTTTTCGTACATCGAGACCTACGGTGAGCACGCGCATCCGCACCCCCTGTACGGCGAGCAGTTCGCCGTGAGCGACGTGCCGCCGGGCATGTACGTGCTGGGAGTCGAGATCGAGGGCGTGAAAGTCTTCCGGCAGGTGTTCGTGCAGCCGGGGCTGTTGACGTGGGTGGTGTTTAAGCCGTGAACCCGCCAAGGAGTGAACGGTAAACAGTAAACGGTAAACGGGGGCTCCGTGCCGCTGGGAGCCCCCGTTCACTGTTCACTGTTTACTGTTTACTGTAATCCCGTGTTCATCGAGCTGACCGACCACCTGCGCTGCCCGGCGGATCATGCCGAGCAGTATCTCGTTCTCCTCCCCGATCGCATCGTCGAGCGTTCGGTGCTCGCCGGCCGCCTCGGCTGTCCGGTCTGCGGGCGCACCTACGCCGTCACGGACGGGGTCGCCGAGCTGGGCGGGCCGCCACCCCGGCCGTCCACGGGCGGCGCGCTCGCGCCGGCCGCGATGCACGTGTTGCTCGGCCTCGGGGGCCCGGGAGGTTACGCGGCGCTGGTGGGGAGCGCCGCCGAGTCATGGCAGGGCCTCTCGGAGGCCCTCGGCGGGGTGGCGCTTGTGGCGGTGAACCCACCGGTGGGAATCGACGACGCGGCGCCGGCGCTGAGCGTCGTTCGCGCCCCGCTCATCCCGCTCAAGTCCCGGTCGCTGCGCGGCGTCGTGCTTGGCAGCGAGGTCTCCACCGATCCGCTCTGGGTGCGGGAAGCCGCGCGGACGACGTTGCCGGGCTTAAGGGTGGTGGGGCAGGGGCCGGAGCCGTCGCTGTCGGAGCTGGAGCTGCTCGCGAGCGCCGACGGGCACTGGGTGGCGGCGCGGCGCTAGTCCCCGTACAGCTCCTCGATCTGGTTGGCGTAGTTCCGTTCCACGACCCGTCGCTTCACCTTACCCGTCGGCGTCAGCTCGCCCCCCTCCACACTGAAATCGGTCGGGATCAGCAGGAGCTTCTTCGGGATCTCGAACTGGGCCAAATCACGGAGCGTCTTACGGACTTCCCGGTCCATCTTCGCCCCCACGTCCGGCAGCGCGAGCAGGCTACGCTCGTCGGGCGCGATCAGTCCCTTGTGGACGGCCCACGCCTTGAGCCGGTCGAGGTTCGGCACCACGATCATGATCGGGAACTTTCGCCGGTCGCCGAGCATGACACAGCTGGAGACGAACTTGCTCGTCTTCACCATGTTCTCGATCGGCTGTGGAGCGACGTTCTTCCCGCCGGCCGTGACGATCAGGTCCTTCTTCCGATCGGTGATCCGCAGGAACCCGCCGGCATCGAGGATGCCGATGTCACCGGTGTGGAACCAGCCGTCGGCGTCGATCGCTTCCTTGGTCGCCTCCGGCTTGTTGTAGTACCCCATCATCACGTTCGGCCCGCGCGTGAGGATCTCGCCGTCGTCGGCGATGCGCACCTCGACGCCCGGGATCGGTCGACCCACGGTCCCGATCTTGAGATTGTCGAACGTGTTGAACGAGATCACGGGCGAGGTTTCCGTAAGCCCGTAGCCCTCGAGGATCGGCAGGCCCGCCGCATGAAAGAATTTCGCGATCTCCGGGTTGAGCGGCGCGCCGCCGGAGCAGAAGAACCGGATGCGCCCGCCCGTCCGCTGCTTGAGCTTGCCGAACACCAGCCGATCGGCCACCTGCTTCTTCAGGGCGACCGCCCTGGGCACGGGCCGACGGGCCAGGCTGTATTCGAGCCAGGTCTCCGCGCTCCGTTTGGCCCAGAAGAACAGGCGCTTCTTGACCGGCGAGCCTGACGACGCAGCGTCCAGCACGCGGGCGTAGATCTTCTCGTAGAGTCTCGGCACGGACGCCATGAAGGTCGGGCGGACTTCCGCCATTTCCGCGGCCACCGTGTCCGGGCTCGTCGCGTAGCTGATGGTCACGCCGCAGTGCAGCATCGTGTAGTGCCCGACCATCCGCTCGAAGATGTGGGAAAGTGGCAGGAATGAAAGGCACTGATCGTCGTCGTAGAGCAGGAGCACCTTGCAGGAGCAAACGACGTTCGACGTGATGTTGCCGTGGGTGAGCATCACGCCTTTCGGGTCACCCGTGGTCCCCGACGTATAGATGATCGTGGCGAGGTCCTCCGGCCGGGCCGTGAGCGCCTCCGCCCGCCAGTTGGGAAACCGCTCGCGGGCCTGGCGCCCGCGGATCGCGATGTCCACAAAGGGAAGCGTGCCCTCGACCGCCGCGAGATCATCGAACACGATCACGTGGCGCAGGGCGGGGAGTTGCCGCCGGATCTCGAGGACCTTGGCGAGCTGGGCCTTGGTGGATACGAAGATGGCGACGGTGCCGGAGTCGCGGAGGATGTACTCGATCTGTTTCTGGGGCAGGGTGGGATAGATCGGAACGTCGGCGGCGCGCAGGGCGAGGCACGCATAGTCGGCGATCGCCCACTCGGGACGATTCTCCGAGAGCAGCGCCACGCGGTCGCCTTCGCGGATGCCGAGGTCGCGGAGCCCGAGGCTCACGTCGTGCACCCGCTCGAGCATGGCGGTGCCGCTGATCTCTTCCCAGCGGCCCATGCGCTTCCGTCGAAGCACGGCGGCCCGAGCGCTCAGGCGGTCCATCGCACCGAAGAACAGATCGTTCAGAGTCCGGGGATCCGCCATGGGCACCTACTGGAAGCGGACGATGAAGCGTTGGCCGGAGCCGGGAACGACGGCCCCGCCCGCCGTTTGGGCCGAGACCGTCACGATCGCGCTGTCGGGTGACGTCGTGCCAGCGACCCGGCTCACCGTCACCGGAGTCACCGGGCTGCCGTCGAACCCGGTGATCGCGCCAAGGGTGAGCAGGCCGCCCGGCAGCTGGACCGTGCGCTGGGCCGGGTCGGCGAACACCGGCGACACCACGGTGTAGGTGATCACGTCGTTCGGGAGCGCGATCGCCGGCGTGAAGCTCTGCAGCGACGCCACCAGCGGCGCGGACGACGTCACTCCCGAAGCGACCACGACGATCGAGTCGCCCACGATCTTGAGCGTATCGGGGCGCGGGTTCACCGTGAATGTCACGAAATCGGAAACGATGGAGTCGACCTGCGCCTGCACCCGCGCCGTTGTGCCGCCGGTCCGGCCGGTAAGCAGGCCGGCAGGCGTGAGTGCCACCGTGGTGTCCGGCGTGAGCCAGGTGATCGCCGCGCCCACGCTGTCGCCCTGGCGGTCGAGGGCGCGGGCGCTCAGCTGAATCGTCTGGCCCACTTCGACGGCGGGCGGGCGAGGCACGCGGACTTCGAGCCCGGCGACGCCACCCTGCTCGGTCAGGTTACTGCAACCCGGCACCGCCGCGAGGACCGCCGCGACGTACCAGCATCTCACGGGTTCGGTGCCGCGGCGCCGTCGATCTCGCGCAGGGCTGATTCGGCGTGACGGACCCATCGGTCGGCGTCGGGTCCTTTCGGCGGGCGCGCCAGGAACGCGCGGAGGTGCTCGGCCGCCGGGCGGGGCTCGCCGCGCTTGAGCAGGAGGAAGGCCACGCCGTAGTGCGCCCCGCCCAGCGCCGGGTCGACTTCCAGCGCCCGCTTGTAGTAACGGATCGCCTCGTCCGGCTGGCCGGTCTTGGTGAAGGCGATCGCCATGTTGAGCAGGATGCGGCTGTCGTTGGGACTGTCGCGGTAGGCCAGCCGATAGGACGTGAGCGCGGCCTGGTAGTCACCCTGGCGCTCCAGGGCGAGGCCCTCGTTCAGGTAATCCAGCCGTTGCGGCTTGAGCTGCTCCTTCGTTTCGTTGCCGAACAACCGTTGCCAAAAGCTCATCGAACCGCCGGCGTTGGCCGATGGAAGTCCTTTGCGCGTTGGGAATTACGCGGATCGGCCAATAATAGTCCCACGCTGGAAGCACCGCAACGAGAGTTGCCGGGCGCTGAGCCCGGGCGTAGCTTCCCCGGTCCGTCCTTCGCGCCCGGCCGGGCGCTTCGTTCCCGGAGGTGTGCATGCGCCGCACTACGACTCCCGCGCCCCGCGGCGTGCTCGAGGTCGATTGGCCGTTCTTCGGCGAGCTGTGCCGTGCGCTGGCCCTCCGGGTGGCGCGCGACTACCAGCCCGAGGTCGTCCTCGGCGTGGCTAAGGCGGGAGTGATCCCCGGTGTGGTCGTCGCCTCGATTCTCCAGTGTGACTTCGCCTCGATGGTGGTGACCCGAAGGGAGACGGACGCCGACCCCGTGGTCGTCACCGGCCCGCCGTCGAGCGTCCGCGGTCGCCGCGTGCTCGTCGTGGACGAGACCTGCGACACCGGCAACACCATCAAGCTGGCGCTGAGCGAGGTGCGCGCACTCCGGCCGCTCGAGGTGCGCACCGCCGTGTCCTTCAAGACCGGCGAGTACGCGCCCGACTTCTTCGCTTTCGCGACCGAGAAGCTCATCATCCTGCCCTGGGACCGTGAGATCATTCAGGGCGGCGAGCTGGTCATGCGGCCCGACTACGCGGCGTGGCTGGGCAGCTAGCCCAGCGCGGCCGCCATCACCTCGGCCGACTCCCACCGTTCATCCGGCTTCTTCTTGAGCGCCCGGGCCACCGCTTCGGCGAGGGCCGGCGGCGTATCTTCCCGGAAGGCTCTCACGTCCGGCGCCTCTTCGTTCATGTGCATCTGGAGCACCACGACCTCGTTCGGGTGGCGGAAGGGTGGCCGCCCGGCAAGACTCTCGAACAGGACGCAGCCCACCGAGTAGAGATCCGTCCGCGCGTCGATGGTGGTTTGCGCCTGGACCTGCTCCGGGCTCATGTAGCTCGACGTGCCGACCGCGATCCCTGAGCGCGTCAGCTGGCTCGTGCCGGCTGCCTCGATGGCCCGCGCGATGCCGAAGTCGAGCAGGACCGCCCCCTCGGCCGACAGCACGATGTTCTCCGGCTTCACGTCGCGATGGATGATTCCGACCTGATGCGCCGCCCCCAGCGCCCCCAGGAGGTCGCGGGCCATCCGCACGGCGTCGGAGATCGGCAGCCGCCGCACCCGATCCAGGTGCCCGCGGAGGGTGGGTCCCTCGATGAACGGCATCACGTAGTAGACCAGCCACTCGGCCTCGCCCGAATCGAGCACCCGGGCGACCAGGGGGTGGTCGATCTTCGAGGCGAGCCGGATCTCCCGCAGAAACCGGTCGGCCGTGACGCTCACCTGGAGCTCCGGGTGCAGCACCTTGAGCGCCAGCGGGCGGCCGGTTCCATCATCCGCCAGGAACACCCGAGCCGCGCCGCCGCGGCCGATCTCCCGGTGCACGGTATAGCGGCCGGCGAGGGCGTTCTGGACCAGAAGAAGCAGGTCGCGTCTGATGGTCGGGTCGGGACGGGGAAGCCGTAGCTATAAGGGCTTTGCGTCTCGGCTGCAACCATCTGCCGGCCGGCCCTGTCCAAACGGCGTTGCCCGGCCGGCCCCAAGAGCGGGGCCGGCCCCTGCCGGACCGATCTCAGGAGTCAGCTATGAGGGCTCTCCGCTTCCTACCGCTTGCCGCCATCTGGGTGGCGCCGCTGGCCGCCCAGGCCGTCACCCGACACTCGCTCAAGGGCTCCGAGATTGCCCTGTACGACATCGCCGGCACCGTGCAAATCGAAGCGGGCAGCGGTGACGCCGTGGGCGTGGAGGTCAGCCGGGGAGGCAGCGACGCCGCCCAGCTCAAGGTCGCCGAGGGCGAGCTTGGGGGCCGGGAGACGCTCCGCGTCATCTACCCCGGCGACCGGATCCGCTATTCCGGGATGGGTGACGGGTCGACTGAAATCCGGGTGCGGGAGGACGGCACCTTCGACGGGCACGGCGGCCACCACGACCACGACGACGAGGACTCCGATTGGGGCGGGCGCCGAGTCCGGGTCTCCTCGACCGGCTCGGGTCTCGAGGCCTGGGCCGATCTCAAGGTGGCTATTCCGGCCGGGCGCGCGGTGACGCTGCATCTGGCCGTGGGCAAGGTCACGGCGGCCAACGTAGACGGGCACCTCCGGGTGCTCACGGCAGCGGCACCGGTTACGGTGACGGGCTTGAAGGGCGAGCTGGCGGTGCAGGTGGGATCAGGTGACGTGCGCCTGTCCGGCATCGAGGGTGACGTGCGGGCGGAAACCGGATCCGGCTCCGTCCAGCTGACCCGGGCGCGGGGCCGGGAGGTCACGGTGGAGACCGGCTCCGGCGACGTGGAGGCCTCGACCGTCGAGGCGGAGCACTTGAGCATCGAGACCGGATCGGGCGACGTGAAGATCACAGCGGCCAAGGCGCCGCGCGTGGGGCTCGAGACCGGCAGCGGGACGGTGACGGTCGAGCTTCAGAGCCAGGTGGATCGGCTCGACGTCGAGACCGGTTCGGGCGACGTGGCGATCACCGCTCCCGCGAACCTGAGCGCCGAGCTCGTGATGGACACCGGCAGCGGCGACATTTCCACGGATTTCCCGCTCACCGTCACCCGGACCGCGCGCGACCATCTGCGCGGCACCGTGGGCGACGGGAAGGGCAAGATCTCCGTCGAAACCGGGTCCGGCGGCGTACGCCTCATCAAGGGCCGGTCGAGCTGACCTTAAACAGGCTTCTTGATAGGGCTGCAGCAGTAGCCGCTGGTGCACGTGCTCCAAGCCGTGGGACCGGGCGCCAGCGGCGCGGCACGCAACAGCGACGCGAGTCTCACCGTAAGCTCGGAGCGCTTGCTGCCGCGGTCCTCCGACTTCCCGTCCGACGGGTACCAGCGGACCTCGGCCTTCTTGTGCCGCTCCGGTTCGACATGGGTCCGGGTGGCGAACGAGTCAAGTATCTGGCCCGTGAAAGAGATGAACGTCGAGGTTACGCTGTCCGGTAGCTTCCCCTGGGCGAACCAGCATGCCGAGTCGATCACCTTCAGATCCTGGAAACCAGCGCCTGTCATTACCCGGACCTTCGCGAGCACCCGTCCCCGCACGAGATCCTCTTCGGAGATCGCCTGGCTGCCCTCTTCCGGAACGAGCCTTACCTGCGCGGCCGCATCAGCCAGCGTGTCTTTCCGGCCGGCTTCGTCAAATCTGAGCGCCGAGTCGTTGCAATAACTCCGCCGCTCGCCGGCCGAGGCGGAAGCGAGGTGCCGGAACGGCGGCGCCGGCGTCACGTACTCGGGGGTGCACGCCGACACAAGCGACGCTCCCAGCATCGCGAGCGAGCACGCACTTGCCCGCCATACCGCTCCGCTCCACAGAATAGGCATACGCTGTTCCTTCCTGGCTGAGGGTTGAGCTAGCCGCGCGTCGCGGCGAGCGCGCGCATCCGCGTAACGGTGGGTTGCAGCGGTCCGTCGGCTGACGACCACAGCGTCACGACGGCGTCCGCCCAACGGCGCGCCGTCGGCGCGTCGCCCAGGCGGTGCGCGAGGTCGGCCCGGAGCGCCATTGCCCGCACGAGCCCGGCTGCCTGCGGTACCTGATCGAGCAGCTCCGTGCGCAACGTCGGCAACGCGTTGAGCGACAGATCGAGGAACGCCGCCGCCCCGGCTGGATCGCCCAGCTCGGTCATCAGCCACGCCTCGAGCAAGGATCCCTCGATCGAGTAGTCGCCGGGGCGGCTGCCTCGCCGGAGTGAGCGCAGGCTGTCGAGGCCACGGCGGGCGTTGGCCGTGTCGCCCCGCTCGAGCGCGGCGAACAAAGGCAGGAGCGGATGCCTTCCGGTCGCCGGATAGGGCGGCGGGTGCACGCCCGGGCGGGCCAGCGACAAGGCCAGCGGAGGCTCGAGCAGTGCCGTGCGCACGTCGGCGGCGTGAGCCGCATCGACGTAGCTGGCGATCAGCTGCGTCGTCCGCCGCTCCGCGTTGGCCAGGCTGTCGGCCGGTCCGCCCAGCGCCGCAAACGCGAGATAGGACAGCGCGGCCTCGGCCAGCGGCGCGGGAATCTTGGTCAGACGGCCGCCGGCGGGGACGGAATCGTAGTGCCCGGCGGTCTGGCTCAGGAGCCGGGCGACCCGATTGGCGTGGCCGGTCAGTGCCGCGAGGCCGGCGAGCCAGTGGGCTTCCTCGGGCGTCGGCTCGCGAACGGCGCCGAGCAGCGAGTCGGCCAGACGGCGCGCCGCCGTGAACTGCCCCAGCTTGAGCCGGACGCGCACCTCCATCCGAGCCAGCCGACTCGCCTGCGCGGCGTCGGCGGTCGCGGTGCGGGCCGCGAGCAGCGCCCGGAGCGCCGAATGCTCGACGCTGGCGGAGTCGTCCAGCTCGCCCGCCAGCTCCAGTGCTTCGGCGTACGTCTCCAGAGCGTCCGGGCTCTTGGGATAGGCCCGGAGCCACGTTCCGGCGATTCGGCGCAGTGTCTCCCGTGCAAACGTGACCGCGGCCGCCGTGCCCGGAGGATTGGCCTCGCGCCGTCCGCTCAGCACCTCGTCCAGCGGCCACGGCACGAACTCCAGCGTATCGTGATCGAGCGAGGCGAACGCCGCCATCCAGACGGTGTCCGGTCGCAGGCTGAAGCCGAGCCGATATTGGTTGGGCTCAGTCGCGAGGACGCCGCTGATCCGGGCGAGCGCGAAGCCGTTGAACGCCCGGTGGACCGACGGGTAGGTCTCGAGCGCCCGGGCGTACGCCCGCGCGGCGGAGTAGAAGCTCGTGCGGAAGCTCCAGCCCGAGCGGCTGCGAGGGTCGGGGACCACTGTCGGATCCCGGGCGAGGCACTCCCCCAGGCCGAACCAGGCGGCGAAGTCGAGCGAGTCCCGCTGGGTCAGCTGGCGATACGCGTCGCACGCCTCGACGAATCGTCCGTCCGCCAGGTTGAGCAGCGCCTTTGCCCGGCGGCTCGACCCCGGGTCCAGCTGGGTGTCGGCGGCCACCGCCGCGGCGGCCGGGCGGCGCCAGTCGGACGCGGGATCACCGTCCCAGCTCATGACCGTCGCCAGCGCCAGGTTGGCGTCGGCGTAGCTCGGGTCGGTGACGACCGCGGTCTCGAGCTGCCGCCGTGCCGCGGGCAGGTCCCACGCGAGCAGGGCCTCGCGGCCGGCGTCGTACGCGCGCCACGCGGTCAACGAGAGCGTGCCGAAGCCGGCTGCCGCTCCGGGACGCGGGCTACCGGTGACCAGCGCGTCGGCCAGCTCCTCGAAGCGGCTCCAGGCATCGCTCAAGTCGGGGCTGAGCCGGACGGTATGCTCGCGCAGCACGCGGCCCCTGCCGGAGACATCGTACACCGCGCCGCGCACGAAGACCGTGTCGCCGGTCTGCCAGACCTCGCCCGAGACCATCGCACCGGCCCCGCGCACATGGGCCATCGCGAGTCCCGACTCCAGGGACGGCGGGGAGGGCCCGCGCCGGGAGCCCGCGTCGCGGACCCAGAGGGGATCCACGACCGAGACGCCGCGCCACCGGGCGAGCGCCTGGTGCAGCAACGACTCGCAGCGGTCTCCGTCGAGCAACACCGGCACCGACTGGGCGCGGTGCTGGAACGGCAGGAC
>DATBQV010000066.1:0-5401 GCA_036560625.1 Gemmatimonadales bacterium | reverse complement strand
ACGTCGGGACCGACATCGCGCTCTCGAACGCGATGGCCCGGGAGATCATCCACGCCGGGCTCGCCAACCTGCCGTTCATCAAGCGCGCCACGAGCGATTTCGAGGCGTTCCGCGCCAACGTCGAGTCCTACACCCTCGAGTACGCCGAACAGATCACCGGCGTGCCGGCGGAGGTCATCCGGGAGGCGGCGCACGCGTACGCCCGGGCCGATCGTGCCGAAATCTGCTGGACCCTCGGCATCACCGAGCACCACAACGCGGTGGATAACGTCGTCTCCCTCATCAATCTGGCGCTGCTGACCGGGCACGTCGGCCGCTACGGCTCCGGCGTGAATCCGCTGCGCGGGCAGAACAACGTGCAGGGCGGCGGCGACATGGGCGCTATCCCCAACCGTCTGGTCGGCTTCCAGGACTGGACCACGGATCCCGAGGTCCGCGCCCGGTTCGAGCGCGCCTGGGGCGTGCCGCTCGAGCCGCGCTACGGCTTGAACCTCACGGAAATGTTCCACGCGATGGACCAGGGCGAGCTGCGTGCCGTCTACGCCATCGGGGAGAATCCGGCGCAGGCCGAAGCCGACCAGCACCGCGTCGAGCGCCTGCTGGCCGGCCTGGATCATCTGGTCGTGCAGGACGTCATGCTCACCCGCACGGCCCAGCTGGCGCACGTGGTGCTCCCGGCGTCCTCGAGCTGGTGCGAGGCCGAGGGCACCGTCACCAACAGCGAGCGCCGGGTGCAGCGGCTGCGGAAGGCACTCGAGCCGCCGGGCCAGGCGCGCGACGACACCTGGATCATCTGCGAGATCGCAAAGCGGCTGGGGCTCGACTGGGGCCATCCGACGGCCGAGGACGTGTGGAACGAGATTCGCTCGCTGGCGCCGATCTTCCGCGGGATGAGTTACGAGCGGCTGGAGCGCGAGGGCGGTCTGCACTGGCCGTGCTACGACGAGCAGCACCCGGGCGAGCTGTTCCTCCACAGCCGGCTCTGGAAGGAGCCGATCGAGGGTCCGCCGGCCCCGTTCTCGGTGGTCGAGCACGAGGGCCCGGTGGAAATGCCCGATGGCGAGTACCCGTTCCTGCTCACTACCGGACGGCGGCTCGACTCGTACAACACCGGCGTGCAGACCGGCGGCTTCACCTCGCCGCTGCGCCGGGGTGAAACGCTCGACATCTCGCCGGAGGACGCCAAGCGGTTGGGGCTGCTGAGCGGCGACCCGGTGCGGGTGTCGTCACGCCGCGGGAGCGTGGTGGCGCCTGCCCGCATCGACAAGTCGCTCCGGGCGGGGCTCGTCTTCATGACGTTCCACTTCCAGGACGAAGTGCGCGTGAATCTGCTGACCATCGACGAGACCGATCCCAAGTCGGGCACGGCCGAGTTCAAGGCGTGCGCCGTCAAGGTGGAGCCGGTGCGGGCGGGCGAGCGGGCGGCCGCCGCGGCGAGCGCTGCGCGGCCAGGAGCCTAGCGTGGATCTGCATCTGCTCGACGCCGAGCCTACGGACGAGGAGCGCGAGGCGCTCGACGCGTTCCTTGGTCGGCCGACGTCCGGCTGGGACGGCGGCGAGCGGGACCCCGAGCGCGACGCGCACACGGCGTTCGGCGGGCACGCCGCGCGGGCGCGGCGCCATCTGCTGCTGCCCGCGTTCCATGCGATCCAGTCGCGGGTCGGCTGGATCAGCGAGGGTGGGCTCAACTACGTCTGCGAGCGCCTGTCCATTCCGCCGGCCGATGCTTACGGCGTGGCTTCGTTCTATGCGTTGCTCTCCACCGTCCCGCGGCCCAAGCGCGTCCTGCACGTCTGCGACGACATCGCCTGCCGCTGCAAGGGCGCCGACAAGCTGTGTGAAGAGTTGGAGCGCTCGGTGGGCCCGGCGTACCACCACGGCCCCGACGGTGACCACACCGAGATCCCCGCCGATGGCGGCGTGTGGCTGCGGAGTCCGTGTCTCGGTCTGTGCGATCAGGCACCGGCGGCGCTGGTGACGGTCGCGGGCGTGGCGCCGGTGGAGCGGCTGTTCGGGCAGGTCGACGCCGCGAAAGTAGCGCGGGTGCTCGCGGGCGACCTCGCGGCCAGCACGGTTCCCCATCCGCGGCTGCCGCAGACGGGCGCGCCGGGGCTGCGACTGCTCCGCCGGGTGAACGTCGTCGATCCGCGGAGCCTCGACGACTACCGCGCCCGCGGCGGCTACGAGGCGCTGCGAATGGCGCTCGACCTCGGCCCGGAAGGCATCATCCGCGAGGTGACCGACGCGAAGCTGCTGGGTCGCGGTGGCGCCGCATTTCCCACCGGCCGCAAATGGGACGCGGTGGCCCGCCAGCCGGTGCGCCCGCACTACATCATCTGCAACGCCGACGAGTCCGAGCCGGGCACGTTCAAGGATCGGGTCATCATGGAGGGCGACCCGTTCAGCGTGGTCGAGGCCATGACGATCGCGGCCTACGCCACCAGCTCGGAGCACGGCTTCATCTACGTCCGCGGCGAATACCCGCTCGCGATCGAGCGACTCCAGGGCGCGATCGACTCGGCCCGCGCGCGCGGGCTGCTGGGCGACGACGTCATGGGCCAGGGCTTCCGGTTCGACATCGAGATCCGGAAGGGCGGGGGCGCGTACATCTGCGGCGAAGAGACCGCGATCTTCAACTCGATCGAAGGGTTTCGGGGCGAGCCGCGCAACAAGCCCCCGTTCCCGGTACAGTCGGGCGTGTTCTCCAAGCCGACGGTCATCAACAACGTCGAGACGCTTGCCAACGTGCTGGAGATCATCCGGCTCGGCGGCCCCGCGTACGCCAAGATCGGCACCGAAGGGTCCACCGGATCGCGGCTCTTCTGCCTCTCGGGCTGCGTCCGCCGTCCGGGCGTCTACGAGGTCGAGTCCGGCGCGACCCTGCGACAGCTCTATGAGATGGCCGGTGGCGTGGGCCCCGGCCGGACGCTTCAGGCCATCCTCCTGGGCGGCGCGGCCGGCGTGTTCGTGCGGCCCGACGAGCTGGACATGCCGCTCACGTTCGAGGGCGCCCGCGCGGCCCAGGCGACACTCGGCTCCGGCGTCATCATGGCGTTCGACGACACGATCGACCTCGTGCCCATCCTGCTCCGGATCGCGGCATTCTTCCGCGACGAGTCCTGCGGGCAGTGCGTCCCCTGCCGGGTCGGCACGGTGCGGCAGGAAGAGGCGCTGCACCGGATCCAGGTGAAGCGGCCCCGGGGCGGCATCCCGGGCGAGATCGCGCTGCTGGCCGAGATCGGGCTGGCGATGAAAGATGCGTCGATCTGCGGCCTGGGTCAGACGGCGTACAGCGCCGTGGAGTCGGCGGTGCAGCGGCTTCGCCTCTTCAACGGAGCAACACCCAAGTGACCGCGACCGCCGAGACGTTTGTCCAGCTCAAGCCGCCGCGCCGCCCGGTGGAAGTCACCATCGACGGCCAGAAGGTGAGTGTGCCGGAGGGCACTACCCTGCTCGAGGCCTGCGAGCAGCAGGGGAAGCCGATCCCGACGCTCTGCTATCTCGAGACCCTGCACCCGGTGAACGTGTGTCGCGTGTGCGTGGTGGAGGTCGAGGGATCGCGCGTGCTGGTGCCGGCCTGCTCCCGCAAGGTGGAAGCGGGGATGGTCGTGAAGACCGACTCCGACCGCGTCCGCCACAGCCGCAAGATGGTGCTCGAGTTTCTCGCGTCGTCGGTGGATCTGTCGACGACGCCCGACGTCGCCGGCTGGATCAGCGACTACGGCTGCAAGCCCGAGCGCTACGGCCCCCCGGCGCCTCCCGGCCCGGCCGGCGCGCGGGACGCGCTCCAGCCCGGCCACCACGAGCCGCCCGACGCCGAGCATGCCGCGACCGTGGCGCAGCCGGTGAAGGTGGACAACGAGCTGTACATCCGCGACTACACCAAGTGCATCCTGTGCTACAAGTGCGTCGAAGCCTGCGGGAAGGACTTCCAGAACACCTACGCGCTCACGGTTGCCGGGCGGGGGTTCGACGCCCGCATCTCGACCGAATTCGCGGTGAAGCTGCCGCAGTCAGCCTGCGTCTACTGCGGCAACTGCATCGCCGTGTGTCCCACCGGCGCGCTGATGTTCAAGAGCGAGCACGATCACCGGAACGCGGGTACGTGGGACGAGAGCCGGCAGACCGTCACCCAGACCATCTGTCCGTATTGCGGGGTGGGCTGCAACCTCGAGCTGCACGTGCAGGACAACGAGATCGTGAAAGTCACCTCGCCGCTCGACCATGACGTGACCCGCGGCAATCTGTGTATCAAGGGGCGCTTCGGCTGGCGCTACGTACAGCACCGACCGGCCAAGGCAAACGGAGACGGCCGGAAGGCTAAAGGCTAACGGCTAACGGCCGTCTCCTACACCATCCGCTCCGGATGCGTGTAGATCGTGTGCCGCGTGCCCCGCGCGAACCCCACCAGCGTGAGCCCCGCCTGCTGCGCCACCCGTACCGCGAGGCCCGTAGGACCGGAGATCGCCGCCATGAGCGGCGCGCCGAGCACGGTGGTCTTCTGCACCATCTCGAAGCTGGCCCGGCTGGTCACCACCACGAATCCCGAGCGCGGATCGGTTCCGCGCTTCAGCAGGGCGCCGATCAGCTTGTCGAGCGCGTTGTGGCGTCCGACGTCTTCCCGGACTACGCCGATTGCGCCGTCGAGTCCCGCCCACGCCGCGGCGTGAATCGCGCCGGACGCGGCGTTCAGCGTCTGATGCGAGGCGAGCGAGTCGAAGGCCGTCTGCACCGCCGACTGACGGATCGCGGGGCCGGGCGCGATCGGATGCAGCTCCTTCAACACGGCCGTCACGCTGTCCGCTCCGCAGATCCCACAGCCGGTCCGTCCCGTAAGGCGCCGAGTCCGTGTGGCGATGATCTCCTCGCGCTCGGGCGCCACGGTGGCCTGGATCTCGATGCCCTGGCTGTAGCGGATGCACTCGACGCGCTGGAGCTGGTCGGGCGAGACGATCAGCTCCTCTGTGAGGCTGAATCCGAGGACGAAATCCTCGAGGTCCTGCGGCGTGGCCATCATCACGACGTGGGGGATGCCGTTGTACACCACCGCGACGGGGGTTTCCTCGGCGATCGTCTCCGTGGCTTCGGAGACGATGCCCCGCTCCCACCGTTGCGCCCTGAGCTCCAGCAGCGGCTTGGCGTAACCCAGCCGGCCCAGCCCCAGGGGGTCCTGCATCTGTGAAAGGTCGGCGCTCATCCGGTGGTCGCTCCTGCTGAAGCCGGTCGCACGAAGTCTACATGGGTCTCACGGGGCATCCGATGCGCGGAACGCACCCTGACGGCCCCACTTGAGCGCGACGAAAATCCGGGCGACGACCCGGTTCGCGGTGACACCCGGCTGGTTCTGATCGTTGACCACGTGGTTGAACCCCAGGCTGCCCACGAGGTCGACCGGACCCTC
>DATBQV010000065.1:0-2121 GCA_036560625.1 Gemmatimonadales bacterium | reverse complement strand
GACCGAGGAACTGCGCCGCCCCCGACGCACCGTGGCGGATGACCACCATGTCGATCCGCATGGCCTCAAGGTTTTTCGCCGTGTCCACCAGGGTCTCGCCCTTGGAGACCGACGACCCCTGCGCCGCCACGTTCACCGTATCGGCGGAGAGGCGCTTCTCGGCGAACTCGAACGAAATACGGGTGCGGGTGGACGCCTCGAAGAAGAGGTTGACGATCGTTTTGCCCCGGAGCGCCGGGACCTTCTTGATCGGCCGCTCACTCACCTCTTTGAAGGGCTCGGCCGTGTCCAGGATCAGGCGGATCTGGTCCGGCGTCAGGTACTCGAGACCGGTCAGGTCCTTGCCCAGGGCGGCGACGGCGCTCACTTGGGATCTCCCCGCACCAGCTCGACCGCGTCGCGCCCGTCCAGCTCGGCGACGAACACGTCCACCCGGTCGCCCGGCACGGTGCTGGCACGGCTGCCGATGATGTCCGCCTGGATTGGCAGCTCGCGACCGCCCCGGTCCACCAGAACGCAGAGGAGAATGCGCCGGGGGCGACCAAAGTCGGCGCACTCGTCGAGCGCGGCGCGGACCGTGCGCCCGGTGTAGAGCACGTCGTCCACGATGACCACGGTGCGGCCATCCAGGTCGGGCAGGCTGGTTTCGCCGACGACCGGGCGGGGACCGATGGTCTGGAGGTCGTCGCGATAGAGCGTGATGTCGAGCTTGCCGACCGGCACCTTGGTGCCCTCGGTCTGCTCGATCTGGCGCTGGAGGCGCGCGGCCAGCTCGACGCCGCGGCGTTGAATCCCGATCAGGACGAGCGCATCGGTGCCGCCGCATCGCTCCACGATTTCGGACGCCATGCGCGCCAAAGCGCGACCGATGGCGCGGTCGTCGAGAAGCGGAGTGCGAATGGGCATCGGGGCCGGAAGCTAGTCTCCGGGGGGCGGGCGAGCAAGTGAAAGCGGGATCACGGACAGGGAGGGATTCGAACCCTCGAGCCCCTTGTGAGGGCCACACGCTCTCCAGGCGTGCGCCTTAAACCACTCGGCCACCTGTCCCGAGGGGACGTCGCGGGCCAAGTTACCCCGTCGCCGGGCGCGACGTCAACGCGCCATCCCCGGCGACAACTCGTCCTTCCGCAGGGCCAGATCGGCTTGGCCGGATCGCCGGCGGCGGCCAACCGTCCGAGCCCTGAGCGGGGCGGGTTTCGAGTCGGGGCCTCCGTCCAGGTACGCCGGATCCGCCCCGGACCGGGCCGGCCAAACCGCTGCGAATTGCGGGAAGAGGCAGCCGGACGGCCCCTTCGCCGGGCGCCTGCGGGAGGCGCCGGTTTCGTTGTGACCCATCCCAATTCCGCACTTGCAGCCCCGCGCAACCCCTGCCCCGAATTGGCCCGCGATATGCGTACCCTTGCAGGCGCCCTGCAGAAACCGTCCCTGATAAGGCAACCCTTGCCGGAGCACGAACAGCGATGCAATCCCCACTCGTCGTCGAGGCGTTGCGGGAACAGCTGCTCCGGGTCATCGAGTGGCACGCGAACGAGCGCCCGGCGTTCCGGTGGGGGGTGGTCATCCACCGCCGCAACGAGCGCGGCCGGTTTCGCTTTGGCTGCGTGACCCAGGGCGGAGAGAGCTTCCTGCTGACTCACACGCAGATGGCCGACCTGGCCCAGCATGGCTGCTGGCTCGATGGCGCCGTCCGTGTCAGCCTGGAGTGCCGCCAGACCGCGGTCGATCCGGAGGTCGAGGATCTGCAGCGGCCCGACCGGCCCCTGCTCGTCGACGCGATGGCGGTGTTCTTCGATCCGGGTGCCAGCGGCGGCGAGGCCGCGGCCTTCCAGGCGATGGCCGGGGTCCTCACGGCGAGCACCTGTCCCACCGAACTCTTCATCCTCACCCGCGAGAAACCGGCGAGCTGGCCGATGTAACTGCGGTAAACGGTGAACAGTAAACAGGAAACGGGGGGCTCCGATGAACGGAACCCCCCGTTGACCGTTCACCGTTTACCGAAGTTACATCGGCCAGCTCGCCGGTTTCTCGCGGGTGAGGATGAAGAGTTCGGTAGGACAGGTGCTCGCCGTGAGGACCCCGGCCATCGCCTGGAAGGCCGCGGCCTCGCCGCCGCTGGCACCC
>DATBQV010000064.1:0-5618 GCA_036560625.1 Gemmatimonadales bacterium | reverse complement strand
AGAAGTGAGAAGGGAGAAGGACCAAGGGGGCCCGCGAATCGCGGAGCCCCCTTCTGACTTCTTACCTCTCACTTCTTACTGCTTCTCACTTCTCACCTCTCACGGCTTCTAGGAGTCGCTCAATCTCCTCCTCCGTCGTGTAACAGGCGCAGCCCGCCCGGACCAACCCCTCTCGGCCGTAACCCAACCGTTCGACCACCGTCGTCGCGTAGAAATCGCCGTTGGAGACGAACACGCCCCGCTCGGCGCACGCGCGGGCCACGTCCGTGGACGTTCGCCCCTCGACCACGAACGACACCGTCGGCGTCCTGGGCAGCCCCGGGGGTGGCCCGAAGCGGCGCACACCCGGTATCTCGCCCAGACCGTCCCACAGCCGCCGGAACAACTCCTCCCCACGCCGATGCAGGGTCGAGAAGGCGGCCGCCAGCCTCTCCCGCCGGCTCGGCCCCGGCGGCGCCAGGGAGGCCAAGAAATCGACCGCGGCACGGATTCCGGCGATTCCCTCGTGATTCTGGGTGCCGGTCTCGAGTTTCTCCGGCATGCTGGACGGGGCGGGATCCAGCTTGGGGACGTCGAGCGGCTCCAGGCGCTCGCGGCGCCCCCACAGGATTCCCACGTGGGGGCCATAGAACTTGTAGGCCGAGCAGGCGAGGAAGTCGACGCCGAGGGCGCGGACGTCCGCCAGGACGTGGGGGGCGTAGTGGACCGCGTCCATGAAGGTGATGGCGCCGACCCTCTCGGCGAGCGCGGCGGCGGCCGCCACGTCGTTCACCGTCCCCAGGGCGTTCGACGCGCCGCCGATGGCCAGGAGGCGCGTCCGCGGGCCCAGGGCCCGCTCCAGCTCCGGCCACTCGAGCTGCCCGGTTTCCGGCCGGAAGGGGATGGAGCGCACCGTGACCCCTCGCTCCCGCTCCAGGGCCCGCCACGGGGCGACGTTCGCGTGGTGGTCCAGCTCGGTGACCACGATCTCGTCCGCCGGTCCCCATCCCCGACCCAGTGCCCGTGCGAGGTGGAACGTCAGGGTCGTCATGTTCGCCCCGAAGGCCACCTCACCCGGCGTCCCGTTCAGGAAGTCGGCGACCGCTGCGCGGGCCTCGCCGATGATCCGGTCGGTCTCCTCGCTGCTGGGATAATGCCAGTGCGTGTTCGCGTTGTGGTGCAGGAGGTAGTCGGCCATCGCGTCGACCACGTCTGTGGGAACCTGCGTCCCTCCCGGCCCATCGAAGTAGGCCACGGGGTGCCCGCCGTGCCGCCGGGCGAGGGCGGGGAAGCGAGCGCGGATGTTTTCCACGGAGGCAGCGCTCCGAGCCGGGTCGCGGCGCTCGTGAACGATCATGAGGGGCTCATTTGGCGGGTGAGAATGGCGTGATAAGTCAGGTTATTAAGTATGTGCTATATCACTGGTATTTAAGCTATTAGCCGTTAGCCATTAGCTTGCTGAAAGCTAATGGCTAACGGCTAATGGCCAACGGCTCAAAGTGGAGGCGCAGGGAATCGAACCCTGGTCCGAGTAAGGCTCCAGAACCACGTCTACGTGCGTAGGCCCGATTTCTTGCCTGTCGCGCCGAGCCGGCATCGAGCCGGCCTGCCCGGCACCCACCCTCCCTGCTCTCGCCTGCCGCGTCGAGGTGCCACGTCAGGCCAGCCCGGCTTTGCGATTCGACGGCGGCGCCCCGGACGGGCTCCGACGCCGAAGGTGCGTCAGCGAGCTGAGCTCAGCTTACGCAGCCAGTGCCAGTTCAGTGTTGGCAGTTGAAACGTTCCAGACGGTTTAACCAGGAATCCGGACCTGGGCACGCTGCGATCCCTTCATCAAACCCGTCGAAGCCAATCGCCCCCGCGGGAATGCTCCGGAATATAGCCAGCCCTGCCAGCCCGCGGTAAAAAACCCGATCGGGACTACCGCCCCCCCGTCCCCGCCGGCTCCACCCGGTTCCGGCCACTGCTCTTTGCGACGTAAAGCGCGGCGTCCGCCTGCGCCGGCAGGTTCTCGATGCTCCGGTTCGTCTCCGGACACGCGGCAACGCCGAACGACGCGCTGAGCGGCCAGTGGCGCCCGTTCCAGTCCCACGGCGTCGTCCCCAGCTTGATCCGGATCCGCTCGGCGATCCGCATCCCCAGGTCCAGCGACGCGCGGGGCAGCCAGACGGCGAACTCCTCCCCGCCGATCCGGGCCGCCGTGTCGCCGGCGCGCACCTGCTCCCGGATCATTCGGGCAAAGTGGAGCAGGGCCGCGTCCCCCGCGTCGTGGCCGAGCGAGTCGTTCAGCTGCTTGAAGTGGTCGTAGTCGGCGTAGATAAGCGCGCCTTCCCGAACGTCGATCTGGCGGAGCGCGTCTTCGAAGCCCCTCCGGTTGGCGAGGCCGGTGAGGGGGTCGGACCGTGCCTGGCGCTTGGCCCGGTCACCAGCCAGCGCCTTGGCCAGCCGGGGGCCCGCGTTGGCCAGCGCCTCGACCAGCTCGGCGCGCGCCGGGCCCGTCGGCTCGACCCCGCCCCCCAGGTGGATCGCGACCGCCCCCGTCGGCTCCCGGTCGCTCCCCACCAGGATCGGGGCCAGGAGCGTGGCGCCCAGGCGGTGGCGGCGATCGGGCACCACGCCGCTCAGCGGGTCGCCGGTGGACTGCATCTGGCCCAGCTGTCCCAGCGCGACCAGCGCCAACTCGCTCTCCGGCGGCAGGACCACGTCCAGCAGCCGGCGGTCGGCGCGGCCGGAGACGCCGATCACCCGCACCACGCGTTCGTCCGCGGCCGCGACCACGACTTCGGCGTCCAGGCTGCGCTCGAGCTGGTAGGCGAGGCGCAGGCCTACGCTCCCCACGGACTCGAGGGACGCCTCCTGCGTCTGCGCCTGCGCCAGGGCCACGATGTGCGGACGACGGCGCACCGCGTCGACCAGCCGATCCAGGTCCCGCTCGGCGTCGGTGAGTCGGTCGGAGCCACGCTCGGTGGGGAGGAGAAGGCCGACGGCCACGCCTCCCGCCGCGCGGAACAGCAGGGTTCCCCCCTCGAGGCGCTCGGCCCCACCCTGCTCCTGGTCGCGCGCCCGCTCGAGGCGACGGTCCACCGCGGCGATCTGTGCCACCGACAGGCGCTCCGCGTCGACCATCCGCTCGGCCCGCGGCCCCTCCTCGCCCGGGGCCAGCTCGGTGACCCAGATGCCGATGGCGCCATGGGCGCGCAGCAGCCAGCCGAGCGCCGGGTCCGGAAGGAGATGGACGCCGAGAGCGCCGGTGCCCCCGTGTGTGCCGCGCGCGCCGCCCGCCCTGAGGCGCGCGCCGACCCAGCCGGCCAACGCGCCCAGAGCGGCTGCGGCGGCGAGGTCGATCACCCGGCCAGTATCCGGCTCGCAGCCGCGGCCGCGCCGAAGCCGTTGTCGATGTTCACGACGGTCACGCCTGCGGCGCACGAATTGAGCATGGCGAGGAGCGCGGCGAGGCCACCGAACGAGGCCCCGTAGCCGATACTGGTCGGCACCGCGATGACCGGCGCCCGCACGAGGCCACCCACGACGCTGGGCAGGGCCCCCTCCATGCCGGCGACGACGATCAGGACGTCGGCCTCCTGGAGCCGGTCGTTCGCCGAGAGCAAGCGATGCAGCCCGGCCACGCCCACGTCGGGGAGCCGCACCACGCCGTGGCCGAACGCCTCGGCGGTGACGGCCGCTTCCTCGGCCACGGGGAGATCGCTCGTGCCGGCGGTGACGACGAGGATCGTTCCCGTCTTACTTGCCGCGGGTCCGGGCGGCGGGAGATGGACCGTGCGGCCGAGCGTGTTCCACTCGAGCCGGTCGAAGCGGGCCTTAAGGGCGGAGGCCATCCGCTCGTCGGCCCGCGTGCCCAGGAACCCTCCGCTCGCCGCCACGAGGCGATCGGCGATGTCAACCACCTGCTCGACCGTCTTCCCCTCGCAGAACACGACCTCCGGATGCCCCTGGCGAAGGGCTCGGTGATGGTCGATGCGCGCGAAGGGAAGGTCTTCGAAGGGGAAATGCCGGAGACGATCGACCGCTTTCTCCGGGGCAAGACGGCCTTCGGCGACGTCGTGCAGCAGCGCCTCCAGCTGGGCCGGCGTCACGCGACCCGGGCGAGGGGCCCGAGGTACTCCAGGAAGATCGATTCAGCTTCGGCGATCGACTCGATCTGGAAGAGCCGCTGGCGCAGATCGCTCGCCCCGCGCAGCCCCTTCGTGTACCACCCCAGGTGCTTCCGGAATTCGATCACTGTCTTTCGCGTCTCGCCCTGGAGCCGGAGCGCCAGCCGCGCGTGCTCGAGCGCCACGCGGAAGCGCTCGGAGGCATCGGGCGCCTCGGGCCGCGTCCGCCCGGCCAGCAGTGCCTGGGCATCGCGGAACAACCACGGGTTCCCGAACGCGCTCCGACCGATCATGACACCGGCGCAGCCGGTGTGCGCGCGCATCCGAACGACGTCGTCAGCGGTCTGGATGTCGCCGTTGCCGATGACCGGGATCTCCAGCGCCTCGACGACCCGCGCGATCTCGTCCCAATCCGCGTGGCCGGAGAACATCTGGGTGCGGGTACGCGCGTGGAGCGTGAAGGCCTTCGCCCCCGCGTCCTGCATTCTGAGAGCGATCCCCACCGGATCCCGCCCATCGTCGTTCCACCCGCTCCGGGTCTTCACGGTGACCGGCAGATGGGTGGCCGCGACGACCGCGCGGATGATGCGATCGACCAGGTCGAGGTCCCGGAGGCAGCCGGATCCGCCGTTCCGCTGCACCACCTTCTTCACCGGGCAGCCGAAGTTGATGTCGATGAACTCCGGCTGGTAGTGCTCGGTGATCAGTCCCGCGGCCTCGGCCATCGCATTGGCGTCGGCCCCGTAGATCTGAATGCCGATGGGACGCTCACACTCCTCGAACTCCGCGCCCTCCAACGTGGTCCGGATGCGCCGCCGGATCGCTTCCGACGAGAGGAACTCGGAAACGACGACATCGGCGCCCATCCGCCGGCAGATCTGGCGGAACGGCGCCTCGGAGACCCCGGCCATGGGAGCCAGGATCAGGGCGAACGGGCCGGCCGAAGGATAGGGCAACTGCATGGGGTCAAAATACTTGTTGACACCCCCCGCGGCGAGGGGGTAGCTTCGTGCGCCATGCGTCTCAGAGAACTGTTCGGTCCGGGAGCGGTGCGCCTCGCGCTGGCGAGTGCCAGTCGCGACGACGTGCTCCGCGAGCTGGTGGGGCTCCTGGCTGTCGACGACGCTTCCGCCGACACGCTGCTGCGTGCGCTTCAGCGACGGGAAAGTCTCGGATCCACCGGCGTCGGACGCGGGATCGCCATCCCCCACTGCCGCTCGGCCGTGGTAGCCAAGGTGCGCTTGGCCTACGGGCACCGCGCGGAGGGCATCGCTTACCAGGCGATCGACGGTCGGCCGGTGCACGATTTCTTCCTGATCGTGGCGCCGCCGGACGAGGTGGTGAACATGTACCTCCCGGTCCTGGGGAGGGTTGCGCAGTTCGCCAAGGACCCGGACATCCCGGCTCGACTCGCCGCCCTGAGCGAGCCGGATCAGTTTCTCGCGCTGCTCGACGAAAAGGGTGTGTAAGGGAACCGCCCGGCTCCCGCGGACGTTTGTGGGAAGCTTGGACCCTTACCCCGGAGAA
>DATBQV010000063.1:0-3204 GCA_036560625.1 Gemmatimonadales bacterium | reverse complement strand
GCCTTCGAGGAAGCCATCCGGCTCGACTCGACCTACGCCCCGGCCTATGCCGCCTTGTCCGGCGTGCTGCGCGATTGGGTCACGCTGGGATATCGCGGCGGCCGCGATCCGTACCGGACCTTCGTGCGGGCGTCCGCGCTGGCGGACCGCGCGCTCCAGCTCGACGCCGGGCTCGCCGCCGGGTACATCGCGCGAGCGATGATCCGCGTCCTGGCGTGGGCGCCGGACGATGCGGTGCGGGACGATCTCGCCCGGGCGCTTACCCTCCAGCCGAACTCCGCCCAGGCGCACGTCGCCTACGGACTCGCCCTTGCGCGGGCGGGTCACTATCCCGAGGCGGTGGCTCAGATCGAGAACGCGGTCCAGCTCGACCCGCTCTCCGCCAGCATGCATGGCGATCTCGCGTTCACCGCGCTCGGCGCCCGCCGGTACGATGTCGCCATCCGTGAAAGCCGCCGCGCGCTGAGCCTCGAGTCCACGTTCGTCGGCGGGAACGCGATCGAGGCGGTGGCGCTCCTCGGTCAGGGCCGCCCCGACCGGTGCCTGGCTCTCGATCTGACCGGGTTTCCGGAGATTCGGGCGATCTGCCTACAGGCAGGTGGCCGCGACGGCGAGGCGGCTCGGCTCGTCGACTCGGCCAGCAAGGCGTATCAGGCGGGTGGGTACGCGCGGGTCTTCCAGGTCGGCCTGATCGGCGGATACTACGCTCAGCTCGACGACGCCCATCGCGCGGCGGAGTGGGTCGACCGGGCCCACGCCGTGGCGCCGACCGGGCTGGAGTTCCGGGCGATCGACTCGGGCCTGTTCGACCGGGTCCTGGACGACCCCGAGTTCACCGCTGCGCTCGCCCGCATTCACCGCCAGGTCTACCAGCGCGTCTTCCGATGAAACTGTGGATTGTCAGCGCCGGCCTCGTCGCCGCGTGCGCCGGGGCGCGCCCGCTTGCGGCTCCCGCCCCGGAGGGGTCGTCCGGCGGCGTCGAGACCACCGTGTTCCTGATCGGCGACGCCGGCGCCCCCGCTCCGACGGGCGAGCCGGTCCTCCACGCCCTGGCCGAGGCGCTTGGGCACGCCTCGGGCCGACGCGTCGTCGTGTTCCTCGGCGACAACGTCTACCCCCGCGGCCTCCCCGACTCGACCGCGCCCGACCGGGCGGAGATGGAGCGCCGGATCAATGCGCAGATGGATGTGGCCGCGGCCGGTGGAGCGCGGGGTATCTTCGTTCCGGGTAACCACGACTGGGCCAAGCACGGCCCCGACGGGTGGAACGCGATCCGGCGTCAGGGCCGGTGGATCGCCGGGCGCGGGACAGCGGACCTGACGCTCCTGCCGGCGGACGGGTGCCCGGGGCCCGCAGTGGTGGACGTGGGTTCCCGCGTCCGTCTGATCCTGCTGGACACCCAGTGGTGGCTCCACGGCGGACCGAAGCCGGTCGGGCCGGGCTTCGGGTGTCGCGCCGCTGACGAGCGCGCGGTGACCGACTCGCTCCACGCCGACCTCGAAAGCGCCGGCGGCCGGGCCGTGATCGTCGCGGCGCACCATCCGCTCATTTCGGCTGGAGAGCACGGCGGATTTTTCGGGATCGAGGACCACCTCTTTCCGCTGCGGGCGGTCAAGCCGTGGCTCTGGATCCCGCTACCCGGACTGGGATCCATCTATCCGCTGGCGCGGCAGAACGGCGTGTCCAATCAGGATCAGTCGAACGGGACCAACCAGCGGATGGTCGGCATGTTCGAGGCGGCGATGCGGGATCATCCGCCGCTCGTCTGGGCCAGCGGCCACGAGCACAACCTCGAGGTGCTCGACGGGACAAGCGCGCGCTGGCTGCTGGTGAGCGGAGCTGGCATCTACCGCCATGAGGGTCCGACATTCGGGCGGACATCCCTGCGCTTCGGCGCCGGAGACGCCGGCTTCATGCGGATCGAGTTCCTCGCCGACGGGCGTGCGCGCCTCGGCGTGATGACGGTGGACCGGGAGGGCCGCTCACGCGAGCGATTCTCCCTCTGGCTCGAGTGAACGGGAGGCGGCCATGCGGCATCGTGGGTTTGCGCTGATCGCCGGCCTGTTGACGGCGGCCGCGCCGGCTGCCGCCCAATCGGCCGACTCGCTCCGGCCGGGCGGCTTCGTCACGATCGCGCCCGGTGCGCACTATCGTGCCGGCGGTCTGCATCGAGCGCTCTTCGGCGCCCACTATCGCGACCTGTGGACGACGCCGATCCGCGTCGAAGTGCTCGACCTCGCCACTTTCGCCGGCGGGTTGACCGCCACTCGGCGCGGGGGCGGCAAGCAGACCAAGACGCTACGGCTCGACAGTCGAGACGGCCGCAAGTGGGCGTTCCGCTCGGTGGACAAGGATCCGTCGCCCCTCCTGCCGCCCGACCTCCGCGAATCGCTCGTGGACCGAATCTTCCAGGACCAGATCAGCGCTTCCCACCCCGCGGGCGCGCTCGTCGTTCCACCGCTCCTGGACGCCGTGGGCGTGCGATCGGCGCCTCCCCGGCTCTTCGTCATGCCCGACGATCCCACGCTGGGCGAGTTCCGCTCCGTCTTCGCCGGGACGCTCGGCACGCTGGAGGAGCGGCCGACCGAGGTTTCCGACGACGCTCCGGGGTTCGACGGTGCCCGGAAGGTCGCGGAAACGCCGGAGCTGTTCGACAAGCTCGACCAGAGCCCGAACGAGCGGGTGGACACCATCGCCTTCCTCAAGGCCCGCCTGATGGACCTCTTTCTCGGCGACTGGGACCGGCACGAAGGGCAGTGGCGCTGGATCAAAGTGGAGGAAGGCAAGCGCGCACCGTGGGAGCCGGTCCCCTACGATCGCGATCAAGCGTTTGTGCGCTATGACGGGTTCCTCCTGGCGCTGGCCCGATCGAGCTACCCGCAGCTCGTGAACTTCGGTCCCCGGTATCCCTCGATGGTCGGCATCACCTGGAACGCGCGGTTCGTCGACCGACGGCTGCTCGTCGGACTCGATCGCCCGGTCTGGGATTCGGTCGCAAGGGATCTCGTGCAGCGGCTCACGGATCCCGTCATCGAGGAGGCCGTGCGCCGGCTTCCCCCTGAGCTGTACGCCAAGGACGGGGCCCGGTTGACGAGCGCGCTCGAGCATCGGCGGGATCAACTGCCGGCCGAAGCGGGGAAGTTCTACCGCCTGCTGGCCGGGCAGGTCGACGTCCACGCAACCGACAAGGGAGAGCTGGTCACG
>DATBQV010000062.1:0-7846 GCA_036560625.1 Gemmatimonadales bacterium | reverse complement strand
GCCGGCCCGACCGTTTCGCCGTGTACTCCGGAGAGGACTGGCTGGCCCTCGGCATCATCGCCTCCGGCGGCGACGGGCTCATCTCGGTAGTCTCGAACGAAGTGCCGGCCGCGACCACGATGCTCGTGCACCTGGCGCTTGCCGGCGAGCTGGCGAACGCCCGAAACTGCCTTCATCGACTCCTCCCGCTCATCGACGCCAACTTCGTAGAGACCAATCCAGCGCCCGTGAAGGCGGCGTTGGCGCTCATGGGACGAATCGCTGGAACACTCCGGCTTCCGCTGGTTCCCGTAACCGATGCGACCCGCGAGCTGCTTCGCGCCGGGCTCAGGGCGGCGGGGGTCTCGAATGTCTGACCCACCGTCCCGCATGGCGACTCCCCAGCCACCGGACTTCCTGGGGCTCCGCGCGGAAGTCGAGCGCTATGCGGGCGGTGTCCCGCCTGGAGAAGAGGAGCGGGCCCTCGAGGCGTTCCGCGCCCTCAAGACCCGCCTCAATCGCGGCGAGGTGCGCGCCGCCGATCGCGGACCGGACGGAGTCTGGCGTGCCAACGCGTGGGTCAAGAGCGGGATCCTGCTCGGGTTCCGGATCGGCAAGCTCGCGCCCGCCGCGACGGGCGGGCCGTTCCCCTTCCTCGACAAGGACACGCTGCCGCTGCGGGAGCTGGCGCTCGCCGACAACGTGCGCCTTGTGCCTGGAGGGTCCGCCATCCGCGACGGCTGCTTCGTGGGCCGCGGCGTGATCTGCATGCCACCGATGTACATCAACATCGGCGCCTACGTGGACGACGGCACTCTCGTGGACAGTCATGCGCTGGTCGGCAGCTGCGCCCAGATTGGGAAGCGGGTTCACCTTTCGGCCGCGGCGCAGATCGGCGGCGTGCTGGAGCCGGCCGGGGCGCTCCCGGTCATCATCGAGGACGAGGTGCTCGTCGGCGGCAACTGCGGCGTATACGAGGGGACCGTGGTTCGCGAGCGCGCGGTGCTCGCCCCCGGCGTTCTGCTCACCGGCGGCACGCCGGTGCTGGACCTCGTCCACGATCGGACGTACCGCCGGGAGGGCGACCGGCCGCTGGAGATCCCGGCAGGCGCCGTCGTGGTGCCCGGTACGCGACCCGTGACCAGCGGCCCGGGCAAGCTGCGCGGCGTGGGGCTGTACGCCCCGATCATTGTGAAGTACCGGGACGAGAAGACCGAGACCGCGGTCAGGCTCGAAGACTTGCTTCGGTGAGAGAAAGGCGGTGAACAGTAAACGGTGAACGGTGAACGGGCGTCCGCGTGCGGCCCCTGCCTCCCTGTTCACTGTTTACCGCTCACCGTTCACCGTTCACGCATTTCATGGCTGCCTACACCCACTACCTCTGGTTCGAGACCAAGCGCCGCCAGGAGATCCTGGATATCACGGATCAGGTGGCGGAGCAAGTGCGCGCGAGTGCCATCTACGACGGCTACGTGCTCGTGAGCGCCATGCACATCACCGCCTCGGTCTTCGTGAACGATCACGAATCGGGCCTTTGGGAGGACATCCTTCACTGGCTCGAGCACACGGTCGCCCCCTGGGATCCGACGCGTTACCGGCACAACGAAACCGGCGAGGACAACGCCGCCGCCCACCTCCGGAGCCTCACGCTCGGGCACGAGGTCATCGTCCCGATCACCGAGGGCAAGCTCGATCTCGGGCCCTGGCAGCGCGTGTTCTATGGCGAGTGGGACGGGCGGCGTCGCAAACGGGTGATCGTCAAGGTGCTCGGGGAGAAATGATTACCCCGAGCCCGGTGCGCGTGCGCGACGGCGGGCTGGCCCTGTTCGCTGCCGGAGCGCTCGCCTGCGGCGCACCGCAGCCGCCCCCGCCCCCGACGCCTCTTCCGGGCGTGCCGGAAAGTCGTCTGGCCTCACTCAGCCGCGGGGTGAACGTCACCCGGTGGTTCAACAGCTTCGGCCAGACTCCGTCCTTCGGGCGCCAACTGTCCGACGAAGACCTGGCGACGATCCCGAGGCTCGGCTTCCGGTTCGTGCGCCTCAGCGTCGATCCAGCCTATCTCCAGCAGCGCGACGCCCCGGACCTCCTCGATTCGAGCATGGTGGCGCAGCTCGACAATGTGATCGACCGGCTGCTCGCGCAACAGCTGGCCGTCATCGTCACGCCGTATCTGCACGATCACGGAGTCACCGACTCGGCCTCCGCATCCCGGCTCGCGCGGTTCTGGGGAGCCCTGGCGACCCACCTCTCGAAGACCGATCCGGACTTCGTCTTCCTCGAGATCATGAACGAGCCCGTGTTCGCCCGGCACCCCGCCGCCTGGGCTCCCCTCCAGCAGACGATCCTTGCGGCGATGCGGGGCGGGGCGCCACGTCACACGCTCATCGCGACCGGGGCGCTCTGGTCCAGTGTGGACGGGCTCGTCCTGCTGACGCCGGTTCGCGACCCGAACGTGGTCTATACGTTCCACTTCTACGAGCCGCACACGTTCACCCATCAGAACCAGCCCTGGGCCAATACCGCCGGGCTCCATGACATTCCCTATCCGGCAGATTCAGCTCGCTGCGCCACCGCCGTTCGAGCACTCACCGACTCGAGCGTCGTTCGCCGGGCGACGGCCTACTGCGGGCAGCGGTGGGATGCGACCGTCATCGGCGCGGCGCTCGCTCGCGCCGCCGAATGGTCCCGCGCGCACGCGGTGCCGATCTTCGCCGGCGAGTTCGGGGCGTACTGTGGGGCACCCGAGGCAGATCGGCTGGCGTGGATCCGGGACGTCCGCGAAGCGCTCGAACGGCGGGAGATCGGATGGGCGCTATGGGGGTGGGATGATTGCTTCGGTCTCGATGCGCGGCACGACGATGCCGGCGGGCTGAAGCTCGACACCGGCGTGCTGCGGGCGCTCGGCGTCGGCTAGACGCTACATGACGCGGTACTTGGGGCCGCTGCCTCCTTCGCGGGGCGTCCAGCGCGGGCCGAGCACGTCCGTCGCCTTGCAATCCACACAGTTGGGGGCGTTCACTCGCAGCTCGTCACCGACGCGCTCGTACACGCCGGCCGGGCACATGTGGGCATAGAAGTCGGCCAGCGCGCCGCTCACATCCCGCCCGACCACGAGGTGCGAGGGGATCGTGTCGCGGGTCGCGTTGCCGGACTTGAAGACCGCGTCGACCTTGCTGAACGTGAGCGTGCCGTCCGGAGTGAACACGCGAGCTGCGCGCATGGAACGTGGAGCGGCCGCATCCTCAGGCATGACAACACGGCCACCTGGAAAACGCCCACCGGTGAGCGTCATCAGTCCCGCCTTCAGTCCGCCCAGGTAGAGCCCGTCCTTGAACGCGAGCCGCATGTTGCGCGTGCGATAGAGATCGTGCGCAATGAAGCTCGCGTCGACCAGCCGGTCGTACGGCGCCAGCGCCTCGGCACCGGCGCCCCCGGTCGAGAGCGCGTCGAAGGCGGCCCGGGCAGCGAGGATCCCCGACTGCATGGCGTAGTGAATGCCCTTGAGGGACGGCACGTCGACAAAGCCCGCCGCATCACCCACGAGCAGCAGTCCCTCGCCGTAGCGGCGGTCGGGCAATGCGTGAAAGCCGCCCTCGGGAATTGTCTTCGCGCCCCACTCCAGCAGCTGACCGCCCTCGAGATGCGAGCGGAAGAGGGGATGCAGCTTCATCCGCTGAAGCAGCTCGTGCACGTCGAGCGATGCGTCGTGATAGTCGAGGCCGACGACGAGCCCGATGGCAACCTGTCCGGCCCCCAAGGGATACATGAAGCTGCCGCCAAACGCGTCCGACGGGAGCGGCCAGCCCAGCGTGTGGATTACGCGATCCAGGGGGCGCTTCACGCCCCACACTTCCTTCACTCCGAGCGCGAAGACCTGAGGATTCGCCGACCCCACCTGTCGCCACTCGCGCCATGCCTGCGTCAGCATCCCCCGCGTCCCCTCCGCGAGGACGGTGATCTTCGCCGTGACGTCGGTCGGCTCCTGATAGCCCGCGCCGGGCTCGCCGCCGCGGTCGAGGCCGGATGCGGCGGTGCGAACGCCCCGCACGGCCTGGCCCTCGACCAGGAGCGACGCGACGGGGAATCCGGGAAAGAGGTTGATGCCCGCTTCCTCCGCCTTTTCTCCGAGCCACCGCACGATCTCGCAGATCGACGCCGTGTAGAATCCCGTGTTGTGCATCGTGGGCGGCGTGGGGATGCGCTGCGCCCGCTGTGCGGTGAGAAAGTAGACCGCCTCGCCCGTCACCCGCTGGCGGAACGGGAGCCGATCGGGGGAGAACTCCGGAAACAGCTCGCGGAATGGCCCGGGATTCACCACGGCACCGGAGAGGCTGTGCTCGCCCAGACTGCCGGCCTTCTCGAGCACGGCCACATTCAGGTCGGGCACACTCTTCCCGGCGTCCCGGGCCTGCTTGACCAGGCGCGCAAGCTCGATGGCGCAGGCCAGCCCGCCGGGTCCACCGCCCACGATCACCACATCCATCTCGATCGCCTCCGGACTCGGCGGCTCGGCGAGGATCAGGCGGTCGAGCGGAAGCGGGGGCTGATGCTGGATCGGCAGGATGGAGCCCACGGGTCTCCTCGGCGACGGGGCGGAAGCGGGCGAGAGAAGATAACGCAATCCCGTTCACTGTTCACCGTTCACCGTTTACTGTTCCTGCCCATGACCGGCCCACATCGTATCCCGGGGTTCCGCGCCGTCCCGTTCACCGGCGTCATTTACGTCATGGCCGAGGCGGCCCGTCAGGGCTACCGCCACGGGCACCCCGACTGGTGTAACCTCGGTCAGGGGATGCCGGAGACGGGACCTTTGCCCGGCGCGCCGCCGCGCGTCCAGCACGTGGACATCAGCCTGGACGACCAGGAGTACGCGCCGATCCCCGGGATCTGGGAGCTGCGGCGGGCCGTCGCGGAGCTGTACAACCAGCTGTACCGACAGGACCGGCCGTCGAAGTACACCGAGCGCAACGTGTGCATCTGCGGCGGTGGGCGCGCGTCGCTCACGCGCGCCGTTGCCGCGCTCGGCCACATCAACCTCGGCCATTTCCTGCCGGACTACACGGCGTACGAAGAGCTCCTCGACATCTTCAAGGCGTTCACCGCCATCCCCATCCTGCTCGATCCGGCCAAGGGCTATCAATTCGGACTCGACGATCTTCGCCGGGAAATCACCGGGCGCGGGCTATCGGCGTTGCTGCTGTCGAACCCCTGCAATCCGACGGGCAAGGTCATCCGGGGCGCCGAGCTGGCCGCATGGGTGGCGGCCGCCCGGGAGCTCCAGTGCTCGCTGCTCGTGGACGAGTTCTACTCGCACTATGTGTGGGCCGACGGCGGCGAGATGGTGTCCGCGGCGCGCTACGTCGAAGACGTCGAGACCGACCCGATCGTGCTGTTCGACGGCTTCACCAAGAACTGGCGCTACCCCGGCTGGCGGTGTAGCTGGATCGTGGGCCCGCAGCAGGTGATCGACGCCGTGTCGAGCAGCGGCTCATTCCTCGACGGGGGCGGGAGCAAGCCGCTCCAGCGCTCGGCCGTGCCGCTGCTCGCCCCTGATGTCGCGTGCGGCGAAACGGCGGCGATCCAGCGCGCGTTCGGGCGCAAGCGTCGAATCCTGCTCGACGGCCTGCGCGAGGCGGGCATGCGGTTCGATCTCGAGCCGGAAGGGACGTTCTACTGCTGGGCCGATCTGTCCGGACTACCGGGAGGACTCGCCGATGGCATGACGCTGTTCCGAGCCCTGCTGGAGCACAAGGTGATCTGCGTGCCGGGGGAATTCTTCGACGTGAATCCCGGGAAGCGGCGGAGCAACCGGCCGTCCCGGTTCAAGAGCTACATGCGGTTCTCGTTCGGCGCGGAAGAGGGACAGGTGGTGGCGGGAGTAGAACGGATCCAGAAAGCAGTGAGAAGTGAGAAGTAAGAAGTGAGATGTAAGAAGTGAGAAGTAAGAGGGTTCCCATTGGCAGGAGCCCCTTTTCCCTTCTCACCTCTCACTCCTTACGTCTCACTTCTCACTTCTCACTTCTCACTTTCCTGATTTCCTCGGTCAGCCGGGGCAGGATCTCGAACAGGTCGCCCACAATCCCGTAGTCGGCCACCTTGAAGATCGGTGCATCCTTGTCGCGATTGATCGCCACGATGGTCTTGGCGGTGCGCATGCCGGCCAGGTGCTGGATCGCCCCCGAGATACCGACCGCGATGTAGAGCCCGGGACTCACCGTCTTTCCTGTCTGCCCCACCTGCGCGGCGTGATCGCGCCAGCCCGCATCCACCACGGCGCGGCTCGCTCCCACCGCCGTGTTGCCGAGCGCTTCCGCCAGGTCCTCGAGCAGCTTGAAGTTCGCGGGCTCCTTGAGGCCGCGGCCGCCGGACACGACGATCGGCGCTTCAGTGACGTCGAGCGCCGCCTTTTCCGACGCCTTGAGCGCCCGAACCGTCACGCGCGCCTCGAACGCCGGCACGGCGACCGCGTCGACGGCACCGGTAAGCGACGCATCCTTGGGCCGCGGCTGGAAGGAATTCGGTCGCACGGTGACGATCGCCGGAGTGGCGCGGAGCTTGACCTGCTGGATCGCCCGGCCGGCGTAGACGGGGCGCGTGGCGACGAGTGCCCCATCGCGGAAGCCGAGGGCCGTCACGTCGCTCGCCAGCCCGACACCCAGCTTCGCGGCCACCCTGGGGGCGAGGTCCTTGCCCGTAGCGGTCGCCGCGAGCAGCACCACGGAGTGCCCGGCTGCGAGCGAGGCGACCGTCGTCGCGAAACCGTCCGGGCTGTACCGCGCGAAGTCGGGATGCCTCGCCACGAGCACCCGGTCGGCACCAAAGCCGCGAAGATCGTCGACACCGCCAGGCGCGTCGGCCGCGAGGACGGCCGCGTCCACCGAGCCCGTCGTCCCGGCCAGCTCGCGCGCCAGCGCGAGCAGCTCGTGCGAGACCTTCCGAACAGCGCCTTCGCGGGCCTCCGTCACAACCAGAATCGTCGCGCTCATGCTAGAGCACCTTCGCTTCAGTGCGCAGGAGACGCACCAGCTCGGGCACAGCGTCCGTCCCCTCGCCCACGATGCGGCCGGCCTTCCGCTCGGCCGGATACTCGAGACCGAGCACCTCGATCGACCCGGGGCCGAGGGAGACCGGCTTTACCTCCAGCAGCTTTTTCTTCGCGGCCATGATCCCCTTGAGCGAGGGGAGACGGGGGTTGTTGAGCCCCTTGTCGCAGGTCAGCACGGCGGGCAGCCGGCAGGCAACGACCTCCACACCGCCCTCGACCTCCCGCTCCGCCTCGACGGCGCCATCCGCGATCGTGAGGTGCGCCACGGACGAGACGCAGGGCAGGCCGAGCAGCTCGGCCACCATCGGGCCGACCTGCTGGTTGTAGTCGTCCACGGCAAGCTTGCCGAACAGGATCAGGTCGAAGCCGCCGGCCTTGAGCTCGGCCGCCATCGCCTTGGCCACTTCGAGCCCGTCCGGCGAGCCGGCCGACTGGAGCAGGACGGCCCGATCGATCCCCATGGCGAGGGCGGTGCGGATGGTTTCCTGGGCGGCGTCGGTGCCAAGGGAGTAGGCGACAGTTTCGCCGGCGCCGGCTTTCTCCTTGAGCGCCAGCGCCTCTTCGACCGCGAACTCGTCGTAGGGATTGAGGACGAACTTGAGGCCGGCCTCGTCAATGGATTTACGGTCGGGTCCGATCGTGATCTTGGCGACCGTGTCCGGTACCCGCTTGAGGCACACTGCGATCTTCAACGCCGGCCCTCGTCGTCAGAGTCCTGGTGGTTGTGCGGCCGCGGCAAAAGTAGCGGTGGGGGCGTCGGGGGGGTAGCGGGAACGGGGCTGGCGCCGGTTGCCCAACTCGTCTGGTTGACCGGTACGGCGA
>DATBQV010000061.1:0-3642 GCA_036560625.1 Gemmatimonadales bacterium | reverse complement strand
CCGTCGTGGACGGCCGACGGATAACGAGACTGTGATCGAACGTGACGGTCGGCAGGGTGACGTGCATCGCCTTGAGCTCCGCGACGTACCGCTCGTCATTCCGGATCCGCTCCGCCAGGGCGGCACGAAGCGAGTCGGAGGCGGCCGCCAGGGAGTCCCGCCGCGCCGCGATCACCTTGGGAAGCGTCGCGATCTCGTTCTTGATCCGGGGGATGCCGATGTGCTCGATGGCCTCCTTGGTCAGCTCCGAGGAGATGATCTCGGCGCTCGACGGCCAGGCGGAGAGATACGCCTCGTTGCCCTGGTAGTGGTCCGAGTGGAAGTGCGTGTCCACCACGTAGCGCACCGGCTTGGAGGTCACCTTGCGGATCAAGGCGATGAGGTCCTTGGCTGCCGACGGGCGCGAGTGGGTGTCCACCACCAGCACGCCGTCATCCAGCAGCACGACGACCGCATTGCAGTTGGCGCTGATCGGGAAGAACTCGGGCTTGGCGTAGGCGAAGTAGACGTTGGGCGCAACCGGGCGCAGGTCGAACAGCTCCTGCGCCGTCGCGGACGTGACGGGAGCCAGCACGACAGCGGCACCGACGGCCAGGCGGCGAAGGACCGATCGCGCCATGGCTACGCTCCGGGTGTGCCGGAGGAGAGGACTTTCACCAGCTCGTACCAGAACTGGGCGGCCTCGTGAAACGCCTTCACTCCCACGCGCTCGTCGCGCCCGTGCGAGCGGTCGTCGTCGGGGGACATGAAGATGCCCTCCACGCCGTACGTCGGGATTCCACCGTTCCGGGTGAACAGGCCGTCGCTGGCGCCGGTGGACATCTCCGGGACTACCACGGCGCCGGGCCACATGCGCGCCACGAGCTGTTCCACGGGCTGGACGATGTCGGGCCGGAGCGGTGACGCCGGGCTGGGTGTCGGCGGGAGGGTGCGGGAGAAGTGGATCGCGGTATCGGCCACGACGCGCTTGAGCACCGCCTCGACGCTGTCCGCCGGGTCGTCCGGGAGCATCCGGCAGTTGACGGTGGCGCGGGCAAGCTGCGGGAGCGCGTTGTCGGCGTGGCCCCCGAAGAGGCGGGTCGCGACGCAGGTCGTGCGGAGCAGCGCGTTGTAGTGCGGCGACACCGACAGCCGGCGGGCTGCCGCCGGATCGCCGGTCTTCACCAGCGCCCGCATGTCGGCGGCGATCGCCGCCGGCTGGTTCGCGGCGCTCCGGCTGAAGTACGCCCGGGTCGTCTCGTTGAGGCGCACGGGGAAGGTGAACTTCTCCAGCTTCACCAGGGCGTCAGCCAGGCGATAGATCGCGTTGTCCGGCACCGGGCGGGAGCTGTGACCGCCCTTGTTCCTCACCTCGAGCTGGAAACTGAGGAACACCTTTTCGGCCGTCTGGATCAGGAACGTGAGCGGCTTGCCGTCGCGCAGCTCGCCTCCACCGGCATCGGCGTTGAGGGCGTACTCGGCGTCCACGAGGTCGCGATGTTCCTTCACCAGCCACTCGGTGCTGCGGCTGGTCGTCTCCTCGTCCGCAGAGAGCGAGATGATCAGGTCGCGATCGGGAACGAAGCCTTCCTGCTTGAAGCGGATGAACATGGCGACCAGCATCGCCACGCCGGACTTGTCGTCGTAGGATCCGCGGCCGTAGTAGTAGCCGTCCTGCTCCCGGAACACGAACGGGTCGAAGGACCAGTCTTCCGCCCGCGCTTGCACCACGTCCATGTGTGCCATCAGCAGGATCGGCTTCAGGCCTCCGGGGCGCCCGCGGTACCGCGCGACGACGCTCTGGTGCCGAGGCTCATAGCCGAGGACGTGGATGTCGCTGTCCGGGATGCCGGCGGCGGCGAGCCGCCGTGCGACGGCCTGGGCGGACTCCGGCGTGTGTCCGGCGGAGTCGCTGGTGTTGATCTCGACCAGCTCCTTGAGGATGTCCCGCTCCAATGCCTGTCGATCGGCGGTCTGGGCAACTAGCAGGGAGGGGAGCAGCGCGAACACCAGGGCGTAAGTGATCCGACGGAGAAGGCGCATGAGATCCGAGTGGAAGTGGGGGGCGAAGGACCGGCAGAAGATCGCGCCGAAAAGGCCGGAGGTCCAGCCGGTTCGCGGCCGGAGGGCGCCGGATGGCTCACCCGCCGGTGCCCACCCCGTATCGCGCCTTCAAGGTCTCGACATGATGCAGCTCGTGCCCCGCGATGACGTGCACCGCGGCGCGGACCGACATCCGGTGGCCGCTCGCGACGCCGACGCGGGTCCAGGCTGCCGGCGGGAGACCCTCGACCAGCGCGACGGTCGCCGCGCGGACGGCCTCGAACTCCGCGAGGACGTCCGCCAGCGCTCGACGGTCGGACTCCGCGGCGGGTACGTAGGCATTCTCGTCGAATCCGGGCAGCGCGCTCTGGTCATCGCGGGCAAAGCGCAGAGCACGATAGCTGAAGATTCGCTCGCCGTCGGCGAGGTGGCCGACGATCTCGGTTACGCTCCATTTGTCGGGTGCGTAACGATAGTGCGCGCGGGTCGCATCGAGTGGGCGCAGGAGGGCCGCGGTGTCGCGGATCTGGCGCTTGAGCTGTGCGACGATGTCGCCGCGGGGAACGCGGCTGATGTAGCCGCCGTAGTACGGGGCGTACTCGTCCGCCGCGGGGACCGTCACGATGGCGGTCATCGGGTCATGCTCCGGATCGGGGTCAGGTATAGTGTACGTGCGAGCGGGGTTCCCGACTACTGTTCGCCAGACTCAAGGGGGGACGGCGGCATGAACGCAGAGGAGCTGCGGGCGCTTCAGGGCCCGCTCAAGCAGCGCTACCGGGACGAGCCCGAGACGGCGCGTATCACCCTCACCGCGAGCGGAACGCTGGACTCGGCCGCCATTGCCTGCAGAGTGGAGACCGGGCGGGCCCTGGTCGAGGCCGGCCTCCATCCGGCCACCGGGGGCTCCGGGCTGCAGGCCTGTTCGGGCGACATGCTGCTGGAGGCGCTGGTGGCGTGCGCGGGGGTTACGCTGCGGGCGGTTGCGACGGCGTTGGAGATCCCGATTCGTGGAGGCCGCCTCCGGGCCGAGGGCGATCTCGATTTCCGCGGCACGCTCGGCGTCGCGAAGGACGCCGCGGTGGGATTCCAGGCCATCCGGCTCAGGATCGAGCTCGACACGGACGCGGGGCCCGAGCAGCTCGACCGGCTGCTGGCGCTGACCGAGCGGTACTGCGTGGTGCTCCAGACCCTGCGCCATCCGCCCCAGCTGAGTATCCACCGGGGGCTCTGAATCACCGCTGACTCACAGTTGGACGATCGTTCCCAGCCCCGCGTAGATGTAGCGGTTGCCGAACACCCGCTGCAGCGCCGCAAACCCGGGCTCACCGGTGCAGTGGCCCGGCGCGACGAGATCGAGTTGCCAGTGCTCGTGCAATGACGTGGCGATGCGCGCGATCTCCGGCTCGGGCGTGGTAATCAGGTGCAGGCCACCGAAGAGCGCGTGCACGTGGTCACCTGCTGACGTTGCGGCCTCCAGAATCGTTTCGATGCCCGGATGCGAGCACCCGACCAGAAGAACCAGGCCCTCGGGCGTGCGGATGGCGAGCGAAAGCTCGCGCAGCTCGAGCGTGCCGGGGGTTTTCGAGACCGTGGACAGGATGACAAACCCCGGGACCGGCT
>DATBQV010000060.1:0-7168 GCA_036560625.1 Gemmatimonadales bacterium | reverse complement strand
TGCACTCCGCGGCCCTCGAGATGCTGGACGACGACGAGCTTCGCGTGCTGCTGGCGCACGAGATGGGGCACGTGGTGAGCGGCCACGCGCTCTATCGCACGATCGCCGAGATCCTGCTGAGCATCGGCCTGTCCGCGCTGCCGATCGTTGCCGGCATCGCCCTGTTCCCCATCCGCCTCGCGATCCTGGAGTGGGCCCGCAAGTCCGAGCTGTCCGCCGATCGGGCGGGACTTCTCGGAAGCCAGGACGTGATCGCGTCGCAGCGCCTGTTCATGAAGATGGCCGGCGGCACCCGGGGCCAGATCAACAGCGGGCAGCTCAGCGTGGACGCGTTCATGGCCCAGGCGAACGAGTACCTCGCGAGCAAGGAGGGCTTCGACGCGGTCTACAAGATCCTCAACACGCTCGCGCTCACCCACCCGATGAACACAATTCGCGCGGCCGAGCTACAGCAGTGGGTCTCCAGCGGCGACTACGAACGGATCGTGCGGGGTGAATACGTCCGCCGGGGCCAGCAGCAGGAGCGCCCGCTGGCGGACGACCTGAACGCCGCCGGCAGTCACTATGCCGCCGAGGCCCGCGAATTCGCCGGTGCCGTCGCGGAAGCGGCGCGGCGCGCGGCGGAGCGAGCGGCGGAGGCCTTCCGGTCGGCGCAGCGCCGGTGAGAATCCTGGTCGTCGGGGGGGGCGGCCGGGAGCACGCACTCTGCTGGGCGCTACGCCGGGAAAACCCGGACGGGGAGATTCACTGTGCCCCGGGCAATCCGGGGACCACCGTGCTCGCGCGTAACCTTCCGATTGCCGCCGACGACATCGACCGCCTCGCCGACGCCGCAGATATGCTCGGCATCGATCTCACCGTGGTGGGACCGGAGGTGCCGCTCGCCATGGGGCTCGCCGACCGCCTGCGCGCAGAGGGTCGCGCCGTCATGGGCCCCGGCGCCGGCGCCGCGTCGATCGAGGCCTCGAAGGCCTTCGCCAAGGACGTGATGACGGCGGCCGGCGTCCCCACGGCTGCGAGCCGGACGTTCACCGACGCGGCGGAGGCACTGGCCTGGGTCGATCGGCACTCCGAGCCCCTCGTAGTGAAAGCGTCGGGACTGGCCGCGGGCAAGGGGGCCGTGGTCTGCTCCAACCGCGCCGAGGCACGGGCAGTGGTGGCCTCGATGCTCCGAGACGGCAAGTTCGGCGAGGCAGGACGAACCGTGGTGATCGAGGCCTTTCTCGAGGGCGAGGAGCTGTCGCTCCTGGCACTCACCAACGGCACCGATCTCGAGTTTCTACCAGCTGCCCAGGATCACAAGCGCCTGCTCGAGGGAGATCACGGACCGAACACCGGTGGGATGGGGGCATACAGCCCCGTCGCGCTGGCGAATCCGACTCTGCTCGAGCGCGCGCGGCGGGAAGTGTATCTGCCGGTGCTGACGGAGCTGCGTCGCCGAGGGGCACCGTTCTCGGGCGTGCTGTACGCCGGCCTGATGGTGGACCACGCGGGCACGCCCTGGGTCGTCGAGTTCAACTGCAGGCTCGGCGATCCGGAAGCGCAGGTGGTGCTACCCCTCGTGGCGGGAGGGCTCACCGAGGCGTTTCGACACGTGGCCGCGGGCGAGCGACCCGGCCCGATACGGGTCCGCTCAGGCGCAGCGGTCACCACCGTGTTGGCGGCACAAGGTTACCCTGACCATCCCCAGAAGGGTGCCGCGATCACGATCCCGGAAGACCTGCCTTCCGGCGTGACCGTGTTTCACGCGGGAACCACTCTCGACGACGCGGGGAGGCTGCGCGTGGCGGGCGGCCGGGTTCTCAATGTCACGGCCGTTGCCGCCACATTCGTCGAGGCCCAGCGACAGAGTCGCGATGCGGCGGAGCGCATCACGTTCGCCGGCAAGGTCTTCCGGGGTGACATCGGCTGGCGGGAGGCAGCGCGACTCACACCCGTCTGACCCTCCCCGCCTCTCCAAGTAGTTCCGTCTCCTGGCGCCCCCCGCCGACTTTGACTTTCCGGCCGCGAACCGTGTGCGGCGATTCCGACATTCGTCGTCCCATTAGGGCCATGTAGCCATCTAGCTCCCGCACCGCCACCCGGTGCGGCCAGTTGACCCACTTCCCTGAGGCGCAACCATGCGCGTGCTTCGATCCCTTTTACCGCCGGTCCTGTTCTGCGTGATCGCCGGGTGCACCAGTTCCACCACGCCCAGTACCACGCAAAATGCTCCCCCGCCCACGCCGACCTCGAATGACATCGGCATCACCCTCGGTGCTGAGACCAAGACCACCACGGCGTTCACTCCGAACCCCAAGACGGTGGCCCTGGCCGGGGGCGCCAACGTCACGGTGCGGTGGATCAATCAGGACATCAGCGGCGGTGACTATACGACCGGTACTGCGGTCACCCATCAGATCATGTCCGACAACGCGGCGTTTGCGACGTCGCAGCTGCTCGGTGGAAACGCCACGTATTCCATCTCCCTGACGGCTGCCGGCACGTACACCTACCACTGCAACATCCATCCGAACATGGTAGGGACGATCACCGTAACGCCGTAGCTCGACCGGGGCCGCGGGCAGGTTGCCCGCGGCCTGTGTAGTTTGCGGGCACGCATGCCTGAGCTGCCCGAGGTCGAGACCATCGTGCGGGAGCTGCGCCCACGAGTCGTGGGGCGCTCGTTGCACGAAGTCATGCTATCCCACGACGACGTGCTCCGGGGCGTCACGCGCCGACGGCTGCTCCGCGGACTGGAGGGCGCCTCGGTGCAGGCGCTCGGGCGTCGCGCCAAGCACGCCGTGTTCGATCTCGGCGACCGTCGGCTGGTGGTTCAGCCCGGCATGACGGGCTCGCTGATGGTGCATGATCGCCCGCTCTCCGCGGACGAGTCCCGCTATGCCGTGCTCTCCGCCCGGCTCGACGACGGGCGCCGCCTGGTGTATCGCGATGTGCGGCGTCTCGGGACGTTGCTACTTCTCGATCAACGTGGGTGGCAGGCCTACGACCGGGCGATCGGCCCGGAGCCGCTGGACCCGGCCTTTACTCCAGACCGTCTCGCCGCCATCCTGGCCGGGTCGCGCCAGGCCGTGAAAAAGGTCCTGATGGACCAGCGACGGATCGCGGGGGTGGGGAACATCTACGCGAACGAGGCTCTGTTCGCGGCGGGCATCGACCCGTCGCGCGCGGCGAACCGCGTCCGGCCGGACGAAACGCGCCGGCTGCACGCCGAGCTGGTACGGATCCTTCGGGCCGCGATCGAGTCCAACGGCACGACGTTCCGCGACTACCGCACCGGCATGGGGGAGCCCGGCAACTTCCAGCTGGAGCTGTTCGTCTACGGGCGGGAAGGCGAGCCCTGCAAGGTGTGCGGCACTCGGCTCACCGGAACGCATCTCATCGACGCACGGATTTCCGTGCTCTGCCATCGCTGCCAGTCGTGAGTCGCGCCCGGGCACTGCGCCTGCCGCTTCCCGCCGCGGATCTCGGCGCCCTCAAGGATCGGGTGCGCGCGCTGGCGGAGAACCGGCCGGGCGTGTACCGGATGGTCGACGCGACCGGCAAGGTCCTGTACGTCGGCAAGGCGAAGCGACTCCGCAACCGTCTGCTGAGTTATTTCCGCGCGGAGTACCCCGACGACAAGGCCGCCAGGATTCTCTACGCGGCGCATGACGTCGTGTGGGACTATGTCCCGAGCGAGTTCGCCGCCTACCTCACCGAGCTGCGCCAGATCCACCGGTACCGTCCCCACTTCAATCTGAGACTCAACCGCACCCGGCGTGCCGTCTTCGTGAAGCTGTCCGCCGGGCCTGCACCACGCATCACCAGCGGGAGCACGATCGGGGGCGACGACGCACGGTGCTACGGTCCGTTCCGGTCGTTCGGCCGGACCGCCGAGGCGGTGCGTACGCTGGCCGACCTCCTCGGCCTGCGCGATTGCGCGGCGAGTATGCCCATCGTCTTCGCCGGACAGGGCGATCTCTTCGAGCAGGCCCGCCGCGCGGCGTGCATGCGGCATGAGTTCGGCTTCTGCGCCGGCCCCTGTGCGGGGTTCGTCGCCGAGTGGGATTATTTGCGGCGGGTGGACGCGGCGATCGCGTTCCTCGAGGGACGGACGGTGCAGCCCATCGATCACGTGGTGGCCGCTATGCAGGACGCCGCAACGCGGGCGGAATATGAGATTGCGGCACGGTGGCGGGAAAAGTTCGAGCAGCTCGAGTGGTTGTTCGGCGCGATTGTGCGCGCCCGGATGGCGGTCGACCTGCTCACGTTCGTCTACCGCGACCCGGGAACGCTGGGCGACGATCGGGCATATGTGGTGCGCCGTGGAGTCGTGCAGGCCGCTTTCCCCTACCCCGCGACGCCGATCGAGCACGAGGCGTTCCGGTGCGTGGTGGCGGAGGAGCTGGCGCGGCCCGAGCCTCCGCCCGGCCCGCTGCCCGTCGAGTCGATCGACGAGCTGCTGCTCATCATGGCGTGGTTCCGCGCGCACCCCGAGGCCTTCCGCCGCACGACACCCCTCGATCGCTGGGCAAGCTGACCAGGAGCTGACGCCTCAGGACTCTCCCGCCGGGAGCAGGGGCACCAGACGTCCGCGGGGTGGGATGCCGGGCTCGAGCTCCAGAATCCCGACGGAGGGAGGGAGATCGAACCGCCTCGGTCCGGCTCCACCGGGGTTCATCACGGTGACGACCACGTCGACCAGGGTCAGCAGCGGGCGATGCGTGTGCCCGAAGACCAGGATCTCCGCGTCGGGGAACGCGGCGTGCAGCTTGTCGGGATTGGGGGAGCCAAGCTGGTCGCCGTGGGTGACGACGATGCTGAACCCGTCCAGCTCCACTCGGGCCACCTGCAGCAGCCGGGATCGGACGTCCGAGCCGTCGGTATTACCGTAGACCGCCGTGACGGGCGCCAGCGCCTCCAGCTCGGAGAGAAGGTCGAGCGGGCCGAGGTCGCCCGCGTGCAGGATGTGATCCACGTCCTCGAACGCCTCGAACACCTCGCGCCGAAGCAGCCCGTGCGTGTCCGCGATGACCCCGAGGCGCATGTGGGCTCAGCCCTGCCAGCGTCCGGTCACCGTGATGTCCACGGCGAGCTGGTCGAGCACCCGCTGGACGACGAAGTCCACGAGGTCGCTCACCTGGGCGGGGCGATGGTAGAAGCCCGGGGCGGCGGGGATCACGGTGGCTCCCGCCTCCGTCACCGTGACAAGATTGCGCAGATGAATGAGCGAGAGCGGCGTTTCGCGCGGCACGAGGATGAGCGTCCGCCGCTCCTTGAGCGTCACGTCTGCCGCGCGCTCGATCAGCGACCGGCTCGTGCCCGCCGCCACCGCGGCCACGGTGCCCATGGAACAGGGACAGATCACCATGCCGGCGGTCCGCTGGGATCCGGAGGCCGGGAGCGCGCCGCGGTCATCGTCGGGGAAGACCCGCACGCTGGACCAGTCGCCGCCGGTGGCCGCCTGCAGCTGCTCGAGCGAGGCCAGGCCGCACTCATGATCGAGGAGTCGGCGACCGTGCCCCGACACGATGAGCCAGAGCGGCACCTGGTGGCGGACGAGCACCTCCAGTAGCCGGACGGCGTAGGGCGCCCCCGAGGCACCGGTGATGGCGAGGACGATGGGAAGGCGGTTCACCGGCCCCTCCGGTTGGGAGTGGGGGAGCGATGGGGATGCTTGTCGGCGAACGGTGAACGGTGAACGGTGAACGGGGGCTTCCCCGCGTTCGCGGACCCCCTCGGGCTGGAGCCCGGTCCGGGCTTCGGCCCGCGGCCGTTCTTCGGAGTCTTGCCCGGTTTACCGTTCACTGTTCACCGTTCACTGTTTACCCTCCCAACACCCGGTCAACCAACGCAAAGCCGAACACCGTAGCCGACATGACCGCGTTCATGGTGAAGAAGGCGGCATTGAGTCGCGACAGGTCGTCGGCACGTACCAGCCGGTGCTCGTAGATCAGGATCCCCGCAGCCACGGCCACCCCCGCGTAGTACCACGCGCCGAACCCTGCCCCCCATCCGAACGCGGCCAGAGCAGGGATCGTGATCCCGTGCAGCAGCCGGGCCGTGACGATGCTGCGCGAGACACCCAGGCGGACAACCGCGCTGCGGAGGCCCATGGCGCGATCGAAACCCTCGTCCGGCAGGGCGTAATAGATGTCGAAACCCGCGACCCACGTGGCGACCGCCACCGTGACGGCGATCAGCGTCCACCAGGGGTCGCTCCAGTGCCCCGTCACCGCGAGGTAGCCTCCGACGGGGGCAATGGCGAGACTGACCCCCAGCCACAAGTGGGGCCAGTACGTGAAGCGCTTGGAAAGGCTGTAGGTCGTGACCCATGCGAGCGCCAACGGACTGAGCGCCCGGCAGAGCGGATTGATGAGCGCGGCGCTCACGAGGAAGACCACCGCCGCGGCACCGATGGACATCCACGCCTGCGCGAGCGAGAGCGCGCCTTGAGGCAGCTCCCGGCGCTGGGTGCGGGGATTGATCGCGTCGAACTTGCGATCGGCGACCATGTTGAAGCCGAGCGCGACCCAGCGCGCGGCGGTGAAGGCGAACACCACCAGCAGCACGGTCCGCCAGCGTACCGGGGCCACGCGGGAGCCGGCGACGACCCCCACCAGCGCGAACGGCAGCGCGAACAGCGTGTGCGGCAGCTTGACGAAGTTGAGGTAGCGCACGAGGAGCGATCGTCCCGGCAGCACCTGTCCTTCGGCGGCCGGCAGCGCCGCGCCCGAGGGGAGATCGGTCATCGGGAGTCCACCGCGGGGAAATACTCGCCCCACCGCCGATCCACGAGTCGCACGATCTCGTCCGGCATCGTGAGGGGCAGAGGGTAACCGGTCTTCCAGGTGGCGTCGATCCCGACCCGCCCGCGGTATACCGGCCGGGCACCGACGAACTCCTGTCGCTCGAAAATCATGTCACGCGCGGGGTCGAACCGAGTGAAGATCCCCCAGATGACACTCGTCTCGTTCGCGAGGTCGATGTCCTCGCTGACGGCTACGACGAACTTCACGGGCGCGAGTCCCTCCCAGCGCACCAGTCCGTCGACAACCGCGCGCGCGTCCTGCCGCACGACCACCACGAGAAATCCGCCGTCCAGCAGCCGATGGCGCACCACCCGCCGGTCGAAGCCGGCCGGGTCGGTGACGGAGGTCGGCGGGGGGCGGTCGGTGACGGGCTC
>DATBQV010000059.1:0-1979 GCA_036560625.1 Gemmatimonadales bacterium | reverse complement strand
GTGCGCCCGGGCAGGAAGGATGCGACGTCCGGAACCACGTGGAGGCTGGCGAGCGAAAGGCCCGGAGCCGCGTTTGAGTCGGCCGCGCCGATCCGCACGTCGCGGGCGTCGAGCGTCGGGGTCGGGAACAGTCCCACGTCGATCGAGCCCAGGGTGACCGGTTGTCCCAACGCGCCGGTCAGGCCGGCCTCGATCTTCTGCTTGACCGCCGAAGAGTGGAGCGCCGCGTAGCCGAGGCCGAAGAGCCCTAGCACCAGGACGAGCAGCGCGATGAGCACGTAAAGGAGCCGTCGCATGAAAATCTCCGATATCCGCCGGGGTGAGTTGCCTCCAGTATGCGAGCCACGCGAGGACTTGACCAGTCCCGAGGCTGGGCGCTACCCTCACCGGATTCCGCTCGCGTCATCGGCCACCCCCGGTCCACGGAAGCTCATGCGCTCGACGATCGCCTCCGGCGTCGCCCCCTTGGCCGGCGTTCTCGCCACGGCCGTTGCTCTCATTGTGGTTGCCCTGCCGCTGCAGGCCCAGGCCGCCACCAGGGTCGAGCTGGAGCTCAAGCGGTGGGCGGAGGCGCATCGCGAGGAGCAGGCCGCGACGCTCGAGCGCCTCGTCAACATCCAGAGCGGCACGATGAATGTCGCGGGCGTCCGGGCGGCGGGGGCCGTCGTCCGGAAGACGCTCGACTCCCTCGGCTTCACGACCTCCTGGATCGATCTGCCACCCGAGCTGAAGCGCGCCGGGCACCTCTATGCCGAGCGGAAGGGAACCCGCGGCAAGCGCCTGCTGCTGATCGGCCATCTCGACACCGTGTTCGAGGGCGACCAGCAACGGTTCCAGCGCGCGGACACGCTGGCGCGCGGCGCCGGCGTGAGCGACATGAAGGGCGGCGACGTCGTGATCCTGTTCGCGCTCAAGGCGCTCGCGAGCGCCGGGGTGCTGGATGGGATGAAGGTGTCGGTGCTGTTCACCGGCGACGAGGAGTCGGCGGGCCAGCCCACGGCGGTCTCCCGTGCCGCCCTGATCGACGCGGCCAAGCGGAGCGACGTCGTGCTCGACTTCGAGCCCGACGTCGGGGAGGCGACCGTCGCCCAGCGCGGCGACGTCCAGTGGATTCTGCACGTGACAGGCCGGCAGTATCACTCGGGCCAGATCTTCACGCCGGATGCCGGCTACGGGGCGGTGTTCGAGGCGGCCAGGATCATCGAGGGATTCAGGACGGTGATGGCGGGCGAGCGGTACCTCACGTTCAATCCCGGGGTGATCGCGGGCGGCACCGAGGTCGCGTTCGACACCATGGCGCTCACGGCCAGCGCCTCGGGCAAGACCAATATCGTGGCGCGTGCCGTCACCGTCGCGGGCGACCTGCGCTTTCTCTACGACTCGCAGATGGTGCACGCCCAGGCGCGCATGCACGAGATCGTGGAGCGCCACCTGCCCGGCACATCGGCCACGCTGTCGTTCGCCGATCCCTACCCCGCGATGTCCCCCTCGCCGGGGAACGCGGCGCTCCTCGCCACGCTCGACTCCGTGAGCCGGGCCATCGGCTACGGCCCGGTGACGGCGCTCGACCCGGCCAAGCGCGGCGCGGCGGACATCGCGTTCGCGGCGCCATACTCGGCGTCGCTCAATGGGCTGGGGGTTCGGGGCAGCGGGGCGCACACGCCGGAGGAGTTCGTCGACCTCCGCTCGCTCCCCACGGCCGCCGCGCGCGCGGCCGTGTTCCTGTATCGGCTTTCGCTAGCGGCGCAGGCGACGCCCTAGCCCCTCGGCGTTCGTTGCAACCGTTTCGCCTGTCGGGCGCACTCATGGTCGAGTGCGCAGTACATCAACCGACCGGATCCGGGAGCTACGATGCGACGCCTGCCAGCCGTCACGCTGCTACTTCTGCTCGCGAGGGCCGCGGGCAGCCTCGAGGGCCAGGAGACCGGCGCCGGCACGGCCGGGAAGCGGGTCGTGCTGCCCCGCGAGCAGGAGATCGG
>DATBQV010000058.1:0-1601 GCA_036560625.1 Gemmatimonadales bacterium | reverse complement strand
GCCGCGCGACCCGCCGCCAAGCGCCTGGGCATTGGCATCATCGGCAGCGGCTTCAACGCCCAGTTCCATCTGCGGTCCTTCATCGGTGTCCGCGACGCCGACGTCCGCGGGATCTGGAGCCCGACGGCCAAGCACGCCGCCGCCGCCGCGGCCCTTTCCGGGAAACTCGGCGTCGGACCCGCCAAACCATTCAAGTCGATCGCCACGATGGTCGCCGACCCTTCCATCGGTGCGATCTGGCTCTGCGGCCCCAATTTCTCGCGCCTGGAGAATGTCGAGGAGATCACCGAGACGATCACTCGCGGCCGCGGCGAGCTCGCCGGCATCGCCTGCGAGAAACCGCTCGCCCGCACGGTCGCCGAAGCCACGCGCGTTACCTCGCTCGTGAAACGCTGCGGCCTGAATCACGGCTATCTCGAGAATCAGGTGTTCGCCCCACAGGTGGAGCACGGCCGCCACCTCCTGTGGGCCCGCGGCGCAAAACTCACGGGACGGCCGTATCTGGCGCGCGCCGCCGAGGAGCACAGCGGGCCGCACCGGCCATGGTTCTGGCAGGGGCGCCTGCAGGGCGGCGGTGTACTCAACGACATGATGTGCCACTCCACACTCCTCGTCCGGCACCTCCTCACGGAGCCCGGGGCCCCACGCGAATCCCTCCGCCCGGTACGCGTGACGGCGCACATCGCGAGCCTCAAGTGGAGCCGTCCGGAATACGCCGCGCGCCTCAGGCGCGAGATGGGCGCCGCCGTGGACTATTCGAAAACGCCCGCGGAAGATTTCGCGAGCATGACTGTGGAGTTCGTGGGCCCGGACGGACGCCCGGCGATCGGCGAGGCCACCACGTCCTGGAGCTACGTCGGCGCCGGTCTCCGGCTCTCCGCCGAAGTACTGGGCCCCGAATACTCGATGTCGTGGAACACGCTCGACAGCGGCCTCAAACTGTTCTTCAGCCGCAACGTCGTAGGTGATGCGGGCGAGGACCTGGTCGAGAAGCAGAACGCGGAAGCCGGCCTCATGCCCGTGGTGGCCGACGAGGCGGCGGCCTATGGCTACGAGGCGGAGAACCGGCACTTCGTCCAGGCGTTCCTCCGGGGCGTTCCTCCGGCGTTCACATTCGACGACGGGGTCGCGGTCGTGAAGATCCTGATGGCGGCCTACATGAGCGCCGAGCAGGGGAAGACGCTGGCGTTTCCCCCGGCGGGACTGGCGAAGTTCGTCCCGCAGGTCGCCACCGGCGATTGGAAGGGATAGCCACTGCCGACACTCAATCCGCGAATCCTCTTCATCGGCGAGCCGCTCAAGGAATACATCGCCACCCTCGAGCCGGATGACTCCCTGTCGAACCAGATCTTCCTCGGGTTCGCCGGTGACCTCGCCCCCAACATGGCGTCCTACGCGCGCCGGGCCGCCACACGGCTCGGGGTCAACTGCGCGATGGAGGTGCTGACGGCCGTCGGTACGGGCGACGACGCGCTGAGCACCGAGATTCTCGCCGATCTCAAGTCGCATTCGCTCGGCATCCACCCGGATACGAAACGGCTCCCCGGGAAGCAGCTCGGGATCGTGATCAATCTCAAGGACAAGTCCGGCGCCCCGGCCCG
>DATBQV010000057.1:0-3372 GCA_036560625.1 Gemmatimonadales bacterium | reverse complement strand
ACGGCCACCATGCCAAGCCTTGCCAGCCGAGCCTGAAGGTCCGGGGGGCAGATGGTGCAGTGCTCGACCCTGTGCCGCATCCGAGTTCCGCCCTCTGCCGCCTCGACCGCGTCGCACATCGCTTCGATGGCGGCATCGCCGATCGCGTGAGCAGCCACCTGAAGCCCTGAAGCGGTGGCGCGGATCACCAGCTCGCGCAGCTCGGCCGGGGTCGTCCGCCACGTTCCACCGCCCGAGCGCGTGGCGACCCGTTCGGCGCCACCGTCCACGAACACCTTGATTGGGCCCGCGCGCAGGAGCGAGCCGCCGAAGCCCGCGCGAACGCCCAGGCCCGCTGCGGCCTCCAGCAGCTCCCACGAAAGAAACTCGTTGACCCGCATTCGCAACCGGCCGGCTGCTGCGAGCTGCTGGTACGCGCGCATGTCATCCGCGAAGCCGCGATTAACGGCGGCGCCGACCGATGTGATGCCGCGCGACAGGAGGAGCTTCTGGGCCAGGAGAATTCCTGATTTGCGGTGCTCCAGCGTGGGCGGCGGCTGAACGTCTGCGACCAGCCGCATCGCCGATTCGAGCAAAAGGCCATTCGGCGTTCCGTCAGCGTCACGGTCGATCCGGCCACCGTGGGGGTTTTTCGTCTCGGACGTGATGCCCGCGGCGGCGAGCGCCGCGGTGTTCGCCACGCGCGCGTGCCCGCCCCGCTCGTCGATGTAAGCAGGCCGCCGGCCGGTTCCGCGGTCCAGCTCGCGGCGGTAGGGCTGCCGGCGCTCGACGAGCTCGTCGGCGCGATAGCCCATGCCCTGCTGCCAGGCGCCAGGCTTGAGCGTTCGCGCGTGCGCCTTCAGGCGTTCCGCGATCTCGGGCACGCTGCGGGCGCCTCCGAGGTCGGCGCCGAATCTGGTCAAGCCGTAGTAGACGACGTGCGCGTGAGCGTCGTTGAACCCGGGCAGCACGCTCGCGCCGGCCAGGCCGATCACGCGCGTCCGCGGCCCTCTCAAGCCCATCAGCTCCGAGCCGCCGGCGGCCAGGATTCGGCCGCCGGCGATCGCGAGGTGCGTGTGGATCCTGAGGCCGGGGCGCCCAAGTGTCCGGATGCGGCCGCGCGCAAGAATCAAGCTGGCATACCCCACGAACTCCGAGGCTGCGCCGTGAGTTCGCGGGGACCCCTTTTTAGAACTCAAGCAGACGCTAGATTAAGCGCGTGCCGATAGACCTCCGCTCAGACACCGTGACGATGCCGACGCCGGAGATGCGCCAGGCCATGGCGACCGCGCCGCTGGGCGATGACGTTTTCGGGGACGACCCGATGGTCAACGAGCTCGAGCGGCTGGCGGCTTCCATGCTGGGCAAGGAAGCGGCGGTGTTCCTTCCCAGTGGAACGATGGGGAATGTCGTCGGCGTGGCCGTGAACACCCGACTCGGCGAGGAGATGATCGCCGACGCCGACGCTCACGTCTATCTATATGAGACGGCCGGCGCTGCTGCCATCGCCGGAGTCCAGATCAGGCCGGTAGCGACGGCTGCGGGCGTGATGAAGCCCTCCCAGATCGAGGCCGCGATCCGGCCGCGGGACGACTTCCACCAGCCAATCACCGCCGCGGTCAGCTTCGAGGACACTCACAACCGGCATGGGGGAGTCGTGTGGCCATTGGAGGACTTGCGCGCCGCGTCTGATGCGGCTCGGGGTCATGGCCTGCGGGTGCACCTCGACGGCGCGAGGATCTTCAACGCATCGGTGGCGTCGGGGAATGACGTTGCGGATATCGCGGCGTGCGGCGACACGGTGACCTTCTGCCTCTCCAAAGGCCTCGGCTGCCCGGCGGGAAGCGTGTTTTGCGGCAGCGCCGACTCCGTGGATCAGGCCCGCCGCTGGCGTAAACGGCTCGGCGGCGCGATGCGGCAGGCCGGCGTCATTGCGGCGACCGGGTTGATCGCGCTGAGGACGATGATCGACCGGCTCGCTGAGGACCACGCCAACGCACGGACCCTCGCCGAGGGCCTGGCGGAGCTGCCGGGCGTGCGCTGCGACCTGTCGCGCGTTCAGACGAACCTGATCTTCTTCGACCTCGAGCGGATGACCGGAGCCGATTTCGAGGCGCAATGCGCGAGGCGAGGTCTGCTGGGTGGCGCGACGGGGCCGCATCGCGTGCGCTTCGTCACCCACTACGGGATCACTGCACAGGACATCCAGTCGACGCTGAAGATCTGCGAGGAGGTCCTGAGCGCGTGAGCGCGCAGCTCTCTCCGGACGGCATGTTCTACTGGGACGGCCAGCAGTGGATGAGCACCCTCTCCCCTGACGGCCGGTCCCGCTGGAACGGGACCGCCTGGGTGCCGACCGGCCACGCATACGGGCCACCCTCGTACCAGACGGCCGGCCGCACGTTGCGCGAGCCGACGTCGTGGACCCGACCGCTTCAGCTGGCCGTAGCCGGCTGGTACACGCTCGAGGCCGCTTATGCCCTCAGTCTCCCCTTCTGGATGGGAGGCCCCATGTCCCAGGCCATGAACCAGAGCATCCAGCGCCAGCAGCAGCTTTACCCGACGGTCAGCCCGCCACCCGTGGAGTTCACGAACGTGATGACCTCGATGGTGGGCGGGATCCTGTGGGTAAGCGCGGTGTTCGGCCTGGTCATCGCGCTTGTCGTGGTGGTCGGAGCGCTTCAGAGATGGACCTGGATGTACTACGTCGTGCTCGTCCTCCTCGGCTTCGGTGCGCTCTCGCTTCCGGTGGACTTGGTCGACGCCCTCGGCGGCTCGGCCGTCTCGGCAGCCTCAGGTTTCAGCCTGCCGGCCTGGACCTACTGGTTGGGACTTGCGTCTGCGATCCCGAGCACGGCGCTGTTCATATGGATGCTGGTCGCGCTGGTCAAGCGCGGGCCGTGGGCGATGAGGAGGGTGTCGCCTCAGCCGGGCTGAGGAGACCGGCGAGCAGCTTCGGGTCGATGTTGCCGCCGCTCACGACGGCGACCGTTGGCGGTCCCGGCTCCAGCTGTTCCAATGCGGCAAAGGTCAAAGCGCCCGCCCCCTCCGCCACGACTTTCGCGGCGATCGCCAGCTCGGGGATGGCCGACCGTAGTCGCGGCTCCGGGACCGTGAGCCATCGGTCCACGCATTCCTTCAGGAGCTCGAACATCCTCGTGTCAAAGGGCGCGGTGGTTCCATCCGCAATCGTGTCGGGCTTGATCCCGGCGGGGCCGCCCGCCTCGAAGCTCTTCGTCCACAGCGCATAACCGTCCGACTGCACGCCGATCACCTCCACGTCCGGACTCAGCGCTTTCAGCCCAGACGCGACGCCGCCGATCAAGCCGCCGCCGCCGACCGGGACCAGCACGCGGGCGAGGTCGTGCACGTCGGCCACGAGCTCGAGCGCGA
>DATBQV010000056.1:0-12445 GCA_036560625.1 Gemmatimonadales bacterium | reverse complement strand
GCGACGCCACGATTGCTTTGGCAGGAGCAACGGCCCGGGCCGCGATCGGCGGCCGGCCTATCACCAAGGACCGGGCCGAGCCGGTGCGCGCGGGGGAGTGTCTGGGTGTCGAGCGGGTCGAACGGGGTGCATGGGTCTATGTGGCGGTGAGCGGCGGCATCGACGTGCCGCCGGTGCTCGGCAGCCGGGCGACCTACCTTCCCGCCCATTTCGGCGGGCTCGAGGGCCGGCTGCTTCGCACCGGCGACCGGCTACCCTTCGGCGACCCGCCGCCGGGAGCCTCACGTGCGGGTTCTCCCGCCGAGCTGCGCGCGGGGGAAGCAGATGAGCCGATTGCGCTCCTCCCAGGCCCCGATCACGGGGTGGTGCCCGCGGCGTGGGCCTGGCTCCTGAGCACGGAGTTTCGGGTCTCGCGCACCGTGAGTCGGATGGGTTACCGGTTGGACGCACAGGCCCCGTCGTTCTCGGTCCCCGGCGATCGTCCCTCGGCGCCGGCGTGTCCGGGCACGGTTCAACTTCCGCCCGGAGGAGCGCCGATCGTGCTGATGCCTGACGGGCCGACCGTCGGTGGGTACGTGCGTGTTGCGGTGGTGGCAACGGCCGACCTGGGTCGCGTGGCCCAGCGCACGCCGGGAGAGAGCGTGCGATTCCGGATGATCGAGGTGCACGAGGCTCGGGCCCGACTCCGGCGTCAGGAAGAGGTGCTGAGCCGCCTCGCGCGGTCGGCATGAACGTTGCCCATCAAGCCGGCCCCCGACCATGCCGACACTGACCCGCATGCCCCAGTCCTCGCGGCCGCACTGCTTCACCGATCTGCACAATCATCTGGTGCCCGCCGTGGACGACGGCGCGGCGACGGTCGGAGAGGCGTTGGAATCGCTTCGGGTGCTCGCACGGGAGGGTGTCGGTTCCGTGGTCACCACGCCGCACCTGCTGCTCCCCCGGCTGGACACGATGGCCGCGGTGAAGCGGGAGCTCGACCGACACCGGCGCGCATTCGACCAGCTGGTTGCCGCCGCGGAGCGGGAAGACGGACTACCCGAGCTGCGCCTCGGTCAGGAGATTTGGGCGCCACGAGCCGCCATGATCCGACCGATTCTCGAGCTCGACGGCGTGGGGCTCGCGGGGACCCGCTATTTGCTGGTGGAGTTCGGCTTCGACCTGAAAGGCACGCACGCGGACGTGATCGCCGAGGTGCTGGAGGCCGACCAGCAGATCGTGATCGCCCACCCGGAGCGCTATCACTTTCCGACAACGCTCGATCCGCTGGAAACGATCGCGGCATGGCGGGAGCAGGGCGCGCTGCTTCAAGTGAACGCGGGCAGTCTCACGGGGCACTACGAAGAGTCGAGCCCGGGGTCCGACCGGCTCGCGTGGCGCCTGATCGAAACCGGGCTCGTCGATCTTCTTGCGACCGATCACCACGGCACCCGCCGCCGTGGAGTCTCGCTCCGGTCGGCCTACGACGCGCTGGTGGCGGCGGGGCGCGAGGCCCAGGCGCAGGCCCTGCTCGCCACCACCCCCGCGCGCGTCGCCGGGTCTATTCGGAGCTCCCCGATCCCAGCTTGAGCCGTTCCACCCGGAACGCTTTCGCCTGAGCGTTGTAGATCCGCAGCGTCACGATGTCACCGGCCTTCATGCCTGCCAGCGCGCTCTGAAGCTCCTGCGGCGACCGCACCGGCTTGCCCTCGACCGACATGACGATATCCGGTCCGCCGTTGTCCGGCCCGGCCACGGATTCGGCGGCGGGGCCGCCCGGCCGGACATCGGTCACCACGACGCCGTTCACCGTGGTCGGCACGGAGAACTGCTGAGCCGTGGCGCGGTCGAGTGGCGCGACCGAGAGACCGAGCGGCGACACCGCGGCCGCGTCGTCACTGTTCGCCCCGCCGCGGGATGGGCCGGCGGACGCCACCTCCGTGCGCTCGGGAACCCGCTGCAGCGGGACGGAATAGGTCTTCCGCACTCCGCCCTTCCGCGCCACCTCGACCTTGACGGTCTCGCCGGCCTTGCGGAAGCCGATCGTCTGCTGCAGCTGCGCGACGTATTCGACCGGCTTGCCGTCCACCGCCACGATGATGTCGCCGAGCTCGAGGCCCGCGCGCTCCGCCGGGTTGCTCTTGCCGGCGAAGTCCTGCACTACCACGCCCCGGATGTCCGGCAGCCCGACGTACTGGGCGTCGGTACCGTTCGCGTCCCGGACCAGAATGCCGAGCGCCGCGCGCTCGACGTGGCCGCTCTGGATGAGCTGATCCATCACGCGGCGGGCCAGGTTGATCGGGATCGCGAAGCCGTAACCGGAGTAGTAACCGGTCTCGCTGGCGATGGCGGAATTGATTCCCACAACCTGCCCCCGCACGCTCACCAGCGGCCCGCCGGAGTTGCCGGGGTTGATGGCGGCGTCGGTCTGGATGAAGTCCTGGATGCTGCGATCCGTCCGGTTGGGCAGGTTGAGCGCGCGACCCTTCGCGCTGATGATGCCCTGGGTCACGGTGAACGTGAGGTTCTCGCCCAGCGGGTTGCCGACCGCGAGGACCCACTCACCGACCCGGGCCGCATCACTGTCCCCGAGAGGGGCCGCCGTGAGATTGCTCGCGTCGATCTTCAGCACGGCCACGTCCGTCGCGGCGTCGATGCCGATGACCTTGGCAGGGAACTCGCGTCGATCGAGCAGCCGCACCGTCACGCGGTTGGCGCCGTCGACGACGTGCGCGTTGGTGAGGATGTAGCCGTCGCTCGAGACGATGAAGCCCGAGCCGGAGGCCTGCTCCAGCCGGGGCTGCCGGGGTTGCGGGCCGAACTGGAAAAACCGCTCGAAGCCCGGAGGCACCTGCAAGCGGGGGGCGACGCCGTCCCCATCATCCGCACTCGGCTTGCGATCGGCCTTGACGAAGACGACGCTCGGCTTCACATGCTCGGCGACCGAGGCAAACGCTTCGCTCAGGTCGTAGAGCTGGCGGGCCCCGGCGTCGGAGGGAGCCGGCGCGGGAGCCGCGGCCGGCTGGAGGCGCTGGGCCACCTGCTGCGCGGCGCCCCGGAGCGGGAGATCGAGCAGGCCGGCGAGCATCAGACCCAGAACAAAGGCCGCGCCGACGAACCCGGTGAACCTTACACGGTTGCGATTGACTGGCGACATTCAGAGACTCCATGCGGTGATCCGTGACGGCCCGACGGGCCGGAGTTGTGCCAACTACGTACGGATGCCCGGAGGCTCGTCAGCGTCGCAGAAAACCGCCTAGCCCTCCTGGATCCCGAACACAACCGCCGCGAGCGCACCCCCGAGGAACGGCCCCACCAGATAGAGCCACAGGTGCGAGAGCGAGCCTCCGGCGACGAACGCGTTCACCAGCGTCGGGCCGGTGCCCACGGCCGGGTTGAACGCGCCGCCGGAGATCGAGCCGCCCGCGAACGCGCCCACGACGACGGTGAAGCCGATGGCCAGACCATAGAACGAATTCCCCTGCGTCTTGGCCGACACGGCGGAGTTGAGCATCACCAGGGCGAGCGCGAAGGTGAAGAGAATCTCCACCAGCAGGGCGGCGGTCGTCGAGACCGAGTCGCCCGGCGCCAGGGCCATGGTCTTCCCCGTAATGATATACGCGACGTATGCCGCCGCGATCGCGCCGGCGACCTGACTCACCAGATACGCCACGAACTCACCGATGGATTTCATCTTCCCGCGGAGCAGCACGGCGAGCGATACGGCCGGGTTGTAGTGGCCTCCCGACACGTGGCCCCCCATGTAAACCATGATCATGAGAGAAGACCCGATCGCGAGCGGCGCCATCGGGACCGCGCCGATCACTGTGAGACATACCGTAAGCACGAGAAAGAAGGTGCCGATGAACTCGGTGAGGTAGCTCCGCATGGGGTGCTCCCTGAGAGGCTCGGATGAGGGTTGGACGCGTCGGGGGGAGACGCGGGGACCGATTCTAGCGGCTGGCGGGACGACGCGGAAGGGGGACCGGCTAGTCGCCGCCGTTGGGCCGCCGGCGGGGGCCGGGGGAGCGGATCGATTCGGGGAGCCTGGCCCACTGATCCCTGGTGAGGACCTGGTGCGCGCTCTCGAGCGCCCGCCGGCTCCGCTCCCGCCCCTGCGTGAGCTTCGGCCGCAGGCGCGCGAACAGCACGGTTGGATCGGGCCGGTCGCCGGCCCGCTCGATCTGCGCCCGCATCGAGTCCGAGAGCACCTGGTTCTGCGCATCGAGCGAGTCGGCGATCGCCCTGAGGCGCGTCTCCTGATCGTCCGTGAGCTGGAGCGAATCCTTGAGCGCGAGGATGGCGGTGACCGGGTTGGGCAGCACCCGTGCGAACCGGGCGGCGAAGTCCGCCGCACCGACACCCGGCTCCCCGGCGTCGCCCCCGGGACCACCCGGGCCGCCACGTCCCCCGCCGCCGCGGGATCCGAACGCGGACCGGAGGCGGTTCCGCACCGGATCGGGGCCGATAGTGAAGTGCGCCTGGAAGCCGATCTGGAACGGCGCGATGATGCCGTTGTTCGCGGAGATCGTGGATCCGAAGCGCCCGTTGACCGTGTACTGGAACTCCTGGGTCGCGGGATCGAACCCACGGACGTAGAGCAGTACGGGATCGGGGGCCGTGGCGGAGCCCCAGCCGTGCAGGCTTCCCCCGCCGTGCAACAGGTTGTCCAGCCCGCCGAGAAAGTTCACCGTCAGCACCGACACGGTAAGCCGACGGTCGAGACCGGCCCAGCTGGGCCGCCAGTTGAGCTGGAAGTCCAGCGACGGTTGCCACGGCCCGGCGCACGAGTTCCGCCCCGCGATCGTGCCCATCTGGTTCTCCAGGCAGTCGCGCACCGCCGAGGGCGCGCCGGCCAGCAGCGTCTGCATCGCGTTCGCCAGGCCCGGGTCGGTCGCGGTCGCGGGGTTATAGATGAAAGCCCGATCGTTGCGCACCCCGTCGCCGTTGATGTCGGAGCCCACGAGTGGCGTGAACGGCGCGCCGGAGCTGAGCCGGCCGATCGCGGTCACCTCCAGCGCGCCGGTGACGGGGTACGTGATCGTGGTAAGAAAGGAATGGCGGCGCTCGAAGTTGCTTGTGGCCCACTCCGGCACGTTCGGGTTCCCGGCGGTGGTCGGCGCCGCGAACCCCTGCGAGGCGCCGCCGCCCGAGAACGAGGACTGGTCCTCGGCCCGTGAGTACGTGTACGACACCCGGAAACTGGCGCCCCGTCCGGTCACGCCTCCGAACCCGACTGTGACCTGCTTGGTCTCCGAGGCAAGATTGGACTCGACCTCCAGCACCTGCCCGAATTGCGGCTCCACCCGCGAGTTTACCGGGCTCAACGCGCCGGTCGTCGGGACGATCGCTCCGGCGGGTAGGTACACCGGCCGGTTGGCTTCCGACGCCAGCGTGAAGGCCGGCGTCGACGCCAGGTTCATGTCGCGGAACCCGTACTGGCTCACGCCTCGCGCGTAGCTGGCGTCCACCGACACCGAGAACGTGCCCAGGATCGGCCGCTGGACGCCGAGCGACGCGCGCCACGCGCCGGGCGCGGTGAATCCCGGATCGAAGACGGTGACGTTCGGGTTAGGCGTCACCGCGACCGTCGTCACGGTATCGGTGCATTCGTCGGGAATCGCGGAGGTGTTCTGGAGGTAGCTCGACCAGTCGGGCACGGGCACCGCCGCGCCGACGCACACGAGCTGGGCCTCGGCGTTGGAGAGGCCGGGGGCGGCCAGCGCCGAGCTGTAGAGCGTCGTGGGCGTGGGACTCCGGAACTCGCCGATGCCGCCGCGCAGGATGGTCGTGCCGGCTCCGAATCCGGCGGTGCTGCCGCCCCGACCGCCGCCGTTGTTCCCGCCGAGCATCCAGGTGAACCCGGCCCGCGGCGAAACGTGGATCTCACTCGGAACGTGGTCGGTCCTCAGGCCGAACACGGAGTCCACGACGGCGTTGAACGCCGGCGCGCCGCTGAAGGCCGTGGTTTCCAATCGAGCCCCGTACGTGAGCTGGAAGGTGCCGGCGCGCCACGTGTCGCCCAGATACGCGGCGCCGTTCCACGCAGTGCCCGCCTGCTCCAGTGGAGCCAGGTTGCGGGTGAACTGTTCCGGCTCTCCGGCGTCGAGCGCGCCGAGTGACGGATAGAGGAATGTCCCGAACTGATTGGGGGTCTGGTCCTGGCGGAAATGGGCCGCGTTGAGGTAGAGCCCGAGCTTGAGGCGGTGCGTCGCGGCTCCCGGGAGCCAGGACAGCTCCTCGGTAACCTCGACGGAAGTATTCGAGCTGCTTTGAGGGAAGCCGGCGTTTCCCCCGAACCCAAACGTCGTGACGCCGAGCGTCGTGTCGGCGCTGTTGGAGGCGACCTGCACCCGGCCCTGGGGCAGGGTCAGGTATGCCGAGCCGTTCCGGTGATCCACGGACACGTACGTCCGGAAGTCGTTCACGAAGTTGCCGGAGAAATAGGACGTGAGCGAGCCGAGGATTCCGCCGCCGTGATCGGAGCTGGTCCCGCCCGTTGCCGGGAGCGACAACGAGCCCACGCGGGTCGGATCCTGCGAGCTGAGATGTCCGTCGAAGCGCAGGGTGACGGTCTGCGCATCAGACGGTTTCCAGTCGAAGCGCACGAGACCGGTGCCGTTGTTGTTCGCGCGATCGTCGGGGATCCCCGGCAAGGTGAGCGGGACGCCGGTGGCGCCGGCAAGCGAAAGAAAACGAGCGACTGAATCGGCGCTGACACCCAGGCGGGAGAGCGTCGCCGGATCGACGGTCGTGAGCGACGTGAGGCCCTGATCGCGCCACCGGCCCTGCAGCGCGCCGAAGACGAACAGCTTGTTGTGCACGAGGGGCCCGCCCAGCCCGCCGCCGAGCTGGTTTTGGGTGAACCCCTGGCCGAACGGCGACGATGTTTCGCCGCCCCAGGCGAGATCCCGGTCGCGCAAGGTGTAGGTGTACGACCCCTGGGCGACGTTGGTCCCGCTTCGCGTCGTCGAGGCGACGAGACCGCCGCTGAACGCCCCTTTCGCCACGTCATAGGTGCTGGTGACGACCCGGGTGTTCCGGACTGCATCCTGGGGGACGCTGCCGGTCCCGAAGGAGGCCCCGTCGAGTGTCACGTTGTTGGCATCGGGCCTCAGGCCGGCGACCGAGAAGGCCGCGTTGGTGGAGTCGGTGGCTCCGATCGCGACGACGCCCGGCGCGAGCGTCGCGAGGACGTTCGGGTCCGAGGCATCGATGGGCAGCCGGTCCACCAGCTCCTGGCTCAGGTTCCGCTCGGTGGAGCCGGGACCGGCCCCCTCGTCCCGCTGGCGCGGCACTCGCGCCCGAACGGTGATCTCCTCGAGCGTCGTCGCCACCGGAGACATGCGCACGTTCACGACCAGACGATCCTCGTCGGCCTGGCGCGTGAGGTTGAGCCGGGCCGGTGCCATGCCGATATAGCGGACAAGGATCTGGTACTGACCGCCGCCATCGGGAAACACGATCGTGAACCGGCCGCGGGCGTCCGTGGCGCGCTGGCGGGAGATCTGAGTCTCCGCCGCGATCGCCTCCACCGTGGCGTCCGCGATGGGCTGGCCCTCCGGTCCCGTGACGGTGCCGGTGATGATGTCGGTGTTCGCACCAACCTGGGCGGCGGCAGGCAAAGCAGTGCCCACCAGCAGAGGTACGAGCACGAGCAGGTATCTCAGCCGGGTCACACGGAGCGTCCTAGGAGCGGTCCCTTCGATATACGAATTTGTGGGGTCCGGCGTTTAGGGGCCGGTGCCCAGCCCGAGCCCCTCCCGCAGGCCGGTGAGAACGAACTGGACCGCAACGGCGGCAAGCAGCAGACCCATGATCCGGGTCATGACCCGGATCCCCGTCTTGCCCAGCCGGGAGAGCAGCTGCTCGCCCAGGCGGAGGGTGACGTAGGAAAGCAATCCGGTCACGACGATCGACACATAGACGGCGGCGGCGGACGCCGGCTCATGGGCCTGACCCGCCAGTACCACGACGGTCGAGATCGCCCCCGGTCCGGCCAGAAGGGGGATGGCGAGCGGGGTCAGCGCCACGTCCTCCTTTTCCCGGCCTTCCTGGAGCTCGATCCGACCCTCCTGGCTGGTGCGCTCGCCGCGCAGCATCTCCATCGCCGTGAACCACAGAATCAACCCGCCCGCCGTGCGAAACGCCGCCAGGGTGATCCCGAACGCGCGGAAGATGAGCGTGCCGGTCGCGGCGAAGACCACGAGCAGCACGGTCACGGCCACGCAGGCGCGGAGCGCGGTACGGCGCCGCTCCTCGGCCGTCTCGTTCTGGGTGATGACCAGATAGGCGGGCACGACCGCGACCGGGTCCACGATAAAGAGGACCGACGTGAATGTGACAAGTGCGAAACGGGCGAACTCGCTCACCGGCGCCGGGGGGTGGAGGACCGCGAATGTTGCCGGGATCAGGCGGCGCGCGCCAGCCCCGCGGGCTGCCTCTTCGGACCTGACGCGATATCTTCCTGCAGACCATGCCGACCCCTCGCCTCGCCTTTCATCGGTTGCCCACCACGACATGACGCTCGGCGTGTTCGAGATGGCCGGGCGAGGCAGCGGCTTCCTCCGGCGCCGAGAGGCGAGCTATCTCCCAACCGGCGGGGACGTGCATGTGGGCGAACGGGTCGTCCGCCAGTACGCCCTGCGAACCGGAGACGAGATCGCCGGCGAGACCCGCTCCGGGTCGAAGGGCCGGGGCCCCTCGCTCGAGCGCGTGACCGCGATCAACGAGCGGCCGCCCGAAGCGCTCCAGCATCGGCCGGAGTTCACCCGCCTCACCGCGATTCACCCGAACGAGCCCCTCCGGCTCGAGTGTCGTCTCGTCCGCCAGGGACAGCCGGACTACACCAACCGGGTAATCGATCTGCTCTGCCCGTTCGGTAAGGGGCAGCGCGCCCTGATCGTGGCGCCGGCCAAGGCGGGAAAGACGATGGTGCTCCAGGCTATCGGCGAGGGCGTGAGCACGAACTACCCGGAGGCCGGTCTCTTCGTCCTGCTCGTGGACGAGCGGCCCGAGGAAGTCTTCGAGATGGAGTCGGCCGGCTTCGGCGAGGTGATCGCGTCGAGTTTCGACAATCCGCCCGCGCGCCACGTCGCCGTGGCGGAGCTGCTGCTGGAGCGGGCTCGGCGCCGTGTCGAGCTGGGCGACGACGTGGTCCTCATCGTGGACTCGCTCACCCGGCTTGCCCGGGCCTACAACGCCGTGGAACGGGGAACGGGACGCACGCTCTCCGGGGGACTCGACGCGCAGTCACTGGAGAAGCCCAAGCGCTTTCTCGGCAGCGCCCGCGCCGTGGACCCGGCGCAGGGCGGCGGCTCGCTCACGATCATCGCGACGGCCCTGGTCGACACCGGGAGCAAGATGGATCAGGTGATCTTCGAGGAGTTCAAGGGGACCGGTAACAGCGAGCTGGTGCTGAGCCGGGAATTGGCGGAGCGGCGGATCTTTCCCGCGATCGATCTGGTGGCGAGCGCCACTCGGCGGGAGGAGCTGCTGCTGAGCCCGGAGGCGCTGGCCGTGTCGCACGCGGTGCGGCAGCGCATCGCGGGAATGTCAGCGGTCAACGCGCTCAACGATCTGCTGGGGGAACTGCGAGGGACGAAGACGAATGCGGAGTTGGTGGAGAAAGGCAGCCGTTAGCCGTAGCTAATGGCTAATGGCTAATGGCCAAAGGCTAACAGCTCTTTCTAATACCACCCTATCGGCTTCTCATCGAGGTTCACGTACACCTGCTTCGTCTCCAGGTACTCCTCGACGCCCCAGTGTCCCAGCTCGCGGCCGAAACCCGAGGCCTTGTACCCGCCCCACGGGGCCTCGACGAACGTCGGCTGCATGTGGTTCACCCAGACGATCCCCGCCTCGAGCGCCTTGACCACCCGGAACGCCTTGAAGATGTCCCGGCTCCAGACGGCGGCGGCCAGCCCGTAGGGTGTCGCATTGGCGATGCGGACCGCCTCGGCCTCGTCCTTGAACGGGATCACGCTCATGACGGGGCCGAAGATCTCCTCCTGGGCAATCCGCGCGCTGTTGTCGACGTCATAGAAGATCGTCGGCTCCACGTACCAACCACGTTCGTGCTGCTTGGGCACGCCGCCGCCGGCCGCAACCTTGCCTTCCTGCCGGCCGATCTTCTGATAGCGGACGACACGGTCCCGCTGCGCCGCGCTCACGAGCGGCCCCATCTTGTTGTTCCGGTCGAGCCCGCTCCCCACCTTGATGGTCTTGGCCTTGGCGGCCGCGGCGTCCACGAACTTGCGGTAGATGTCGCGCTGCACCAGCACGCGACTGCCCGCCGAGCAGACCTCGCCCTGGTTCACGAACACGCCGAAGAGCGCGCCGTCGACGGCGTTCTCGAAATCGGCGTCGCTGAAGAAGATGTTGGGTGACTTGCCGCCCAGCTCCAGCGAGACCCGCTTGAGCTGGTCCGCCGCGTTCCGCATGATGAGCTTGCCGACATCGGCGCTTCCCGTGAAGGCGATCTTCCGCACCTCGGGGTGCGTGACGAGCGGCGCACCCGCGCCGGGGCCGTCCCCGGTCACGATGTTGACCACGCCGGGGGGGATGCCGACGGCCTCGAAATCCTTCGCGAGCTCGAGAATCGAGAGCGGCGTCTGCTCGGCAGGCTTGAGCACGACGGTACACCCCGCGGCCAGCGCGGGGGCGATTTTCCAGGCCGCCATCATGAGCGGATAGTTCCAGGGAATGATCTGGCCGGCGACGCCCATCGGCTCCCGCATCGCGAACGCGATCGCGTCAGCGGGCACCGGGAGGACCTCGCCGTTGATCTTGGTGGCGAGACCGCCGTAGTACTCGAAGCAGGTGGCGGTATCGTCCATGTCATACTCTGACTCGGCGATCGGCTTGCCCGAGTTGCGGGTCTCGAGCTCGGCCAGCTCGGCCCGTCGCACACGGACTCGCTCCGCCAGTCGAAGCAGAATCCGGCCGCGTTCCTGCGCGGTGCCGGTCTTCCAGCCTCCGTAGAACGCACGGTGAGCGGCCTTGGCCGCGCGGTCGATGTCCTCCGGGCCGCCCGCCGGGCAGGTGGCGATGACCGCCTCCGACGCCGGGTCGTACACGTCGAAGGTCCTGCCGCTCCGGGCCTCCACGAACTTCCCGTCGATGTACATCCGGTAGGCGGTCGCCCTGCCGCTCCGGGCCGCCTTCTGTCTGGGCTTGGCTGACGTCGTCATCGAGGTCCCTCTGATCGGGTCACCGCTTCAGGCGGCGACCACGGCGAGCCGGGTGTCTCCCCGCTCGGGCTCGGGCTGCTGGGCGCGAAAGGGGCGGACTTGCCACGGCATGCCCGCGGCCGCGAGCCGCTCCAGGAACGGGTCAGGATCGAACTCTTCGGGTGATCGGACGCCGGCTCCGGCCCACACGCCTTCCGCGATGAGCTGCGCCGCGATCACCGGCGGGATGCCGGTCTGGTATGCCGTCGCCTGGACGCCGAGCGAGGCGTAGACCTCCTCGTGGTCGGCGACGTTGTAGAGGTAGTAGGAGAGTTGCTCGCCGTCCGCAGTGCCGCGGGCGAGCGTGCCGACGCAGGTCTTGCCCCGGAGGCGGCCGGCCAGATCCTTGGGGTCGGGCAGCAGCGAGACGAGAAGGTCACGCGGCACCACCTCGACGCCCCGCACCGCCACGCGATCCGTGCGGGAGAAGCCGAGCCGCTTCATTGCCCGCAGCGATTCGCGCGTCATATCATCGAGGCAGAGCTTGAAGTCCACCACCCGGGCCCCGGGGAAGAACCGCGGCAGGGTCTTCGACTCCTCATGGTCCACGTAATAGCAGTTCAGGATGCCGAGCTCCGGGAAGTCGAACGGCTCCCGGCCCGTGAGCGGCTCCTCGAGATGGAAGCGGCCGTCGCGCCATGACACGGCCTTGCACAGGCATTCGTCGATGAACACCCAGGGACTGAAGGCGGCGATGAAGCCGTCGTGGCCCTGGCAGACCGAGTTGTCCCCGTCACGGACGTGGAGCTCGGTCACCTCGTCGAGGAGGTGCTTCGCGGCGTACGCCGCGTAGACGTTGGTGGTTCCCGGGTCGGCCCCCATACCGAGGAGGGCCAACAGGTCCCGTTGCTTGAACGCGGCGTCGAGGGCGAACTGGTCCTCGAGCTTGGGAATGCCGTCGGCGTCGGAACCGCCGCTCGCCATGTCGATGTAATGGCAGCCGGCGTCGAGACACGCCCGCATCACGGCCAGGTTGGTGGCCGGCAGCGCGGCGTTCAGCAGGATGGTGGTACCGGTCTGACGGATGGCGCGGGTGCTGTCTTTCTGGTTACCCGCGTCGAGAGTGATTGCACGAACTCGAGGATCGTTGAGTCGGTCCGCGAGTGAGACTGCGCGGGCGGACACCGCGTCGGCGATGATGAGCTGCTCGACCATCGCTTCCTGCGCGAATTTGAGAGCTGACACGGTCCCCACCGCGCCGGCCCCTAGGACCAGGACTTTCACAAACTCCTCTT
>DATBQV010000055.1:0-3346 GCA_036560625.1 Gemmatimonadales bacterium | reverse complement strand
CCGAAGCAGGTTCCGCATCTCATACGGCACGCCCGGCAGCATGATGACGAGCCCCGGCGGCCCCTCGAGCCAGATGCCGGGAGCCGTCCCCCACCGGTTCGGCAGCACCGTGGCGCCACGGGGGATCTCGGCCTGCACGCGATTGCTCTCCGCCGGCACCCGGCCAAGCTTGGCGAAGCGCGCTACCACGGCCTGCCACACGCTATCGTCGAACTCCAGGGGCACCTCGAACAGGCGGGCGACGGCCCGCTTGGAGATGTCATCTCGGGTCGGCCCGAGGCCGCCGGTGGTGAGCACCGTGCCGGTGCGCGCGAGCGCTCCTCCGACAGCATCGGCGATGTCGTCCGCGCGGTCGGCGACCGACGTGCGGCGGACGACCTGCAGCCCCTGCTCCCCGAGGGCCCGGGCAATCTCGGCGCCGTTCGAGTCGAGCGTGAAGCCGAGCAGCAGCTCGGTGCCGATGGTGAGGAGTTCGAGGGAGCTATTAGCCATTAGCCATTGGCCGTTAGCTAATGGCCGTTAGCTAACGGCTAATAGCTAACGGCTGGTGACTAACGGCTACTGGAGAACAAATGCCGATGCCTATACATGTACACCGCAAACGAGTACACCGTCAGTAACGCCGCCACCGCCAGCGTCACCGCCACGAAGCTGCCGTGGAACTCATTCCAGTACTCGGCGATGCGATTGTGCTCCCAGCCGAGCGGCTTGCGGGCGTCGCGGAAGGCAAACCAGGCGATCGTGGCGCCGATGAAGACGTTCTGGATGACCGTCTTGAGCTTCCCCGCCCCGCCCGCCGGAATCACTACGCCCCGCCGCTGCGCCCACCACCGGAACAGCGTCATCGCCAGCTCTCGTCCGATGAGCAGCAGGCACACCCAGAGGGGAATGCTGCCCCACAGCGGAATGTCGTAGAGGTCGTGCCGCTGGCGGGAGATCCAGTAGATCGGAACGAGGGTGGAGAAGAGCAGCAGCTTGTCGGCGATCGGATCGAGCAGAATGCCGAGGTCGGTGACCTGCTTGCGCCGGCGGGCCAGGCGGCCGTCGAAGACGTCGCTCACGGCCGCCACGATGAAGATCACGAAGCAGACGAGCTTGGGCCAGTACCCCTCGATGAAGGGCAGGAGAGCGATGACCGGCGTGAAGCAGATCCGGACGATCGTAATGATGTTGGGCAACGTCCACATGCCCGCCCCCGTTACCCCAGCGACTTGACGACGGTCTTGCTGATCGCGCGGAGGGTGTCGAATACTCCGTCCCCCGTGAGCGCCACCGCCTCGAAGTAAGGCGCCCGCTCGACCCACTGACCGTCCTGCTGATAGACGAGGTACTCGCCCTCGTGCTGCGGATCGGGTGTGAGCCGTTGACGGGCGGCATCGGATACCGGCCAGCCAGGATTCAGCGCCGCCTGGAGCTCGGCGATGGGAGCCGCATTCGGGAGATCACGCTTGTTGTATTGGACGGCGAACGGGATGCGGGTCATGTCATAGCCGTACTGGGCCATGTTCTCGTACAGGTTCTGCATGGCCTCGATGTTCGCGTCCATGCGGTCGATCTGGCTGTCGGCGACGAACACCACGCCGTCCACCCCCTTGAGGATGAGCTTGCGCGAGGCGTTGTAGTACACCTGCCCCGGCACGGTGTAGAGATGGAACTTGACCTTGAAGCCGCGCACCGAGCCGAGATCCACCGGGAGGAAGTCGAAGAAGAGGGTACGCTCCGTCTCGGTCGCGAGGGAAATCATCTTGCCGCGCGAGGCGGGCGCGACCTTGTTGTAGACGTGCTCAAGATTCGTGGTCTTCCCGCCCAGGCCCGGGCCGTAGTAGACCAGCTTGCAGTTGATCTCGCGCGAGGCGTAGTTGATCATCGACATGCGATGGTGTCCCCCTCAGCCCCCGAAGAGCTTGTCGATTTCGTCCTCGGCCTCCCCCAGGAACTCCGACTCCATCGCCGGAGCCTGTCCCGCGGCACCATCGCGATCGAACATCGTCGTGAACAGCTGATTCAACTCCCCCACGGCATGCCGGACGCGCAGCTTCACCAGGCCCAGCGTCGTCCGGTTGTCGAAGAGCACGACCAGAATGACCCGCCGGGCGATGTCGGCCAGGTACATCGACTCCCGCTCGCCCTGATGGAAGAGCGCGCCGAACTCGGGCTCCCCGAGCATGCGGGCGAGTTGGTCGTTGGCGCTGAAATCGGCGGCGGTGAGCGAGGCGAACGCGGTCGGGTCGAACACGGGCACTTCGCCGACCGTGGCGACCAGCTGCCCCGTCCGATCGACGATGAGCGCCGTCCGGGCGCTGGCATCGCGGAGAAAGCCCGTGAGAATGGTCTGGAGCCGGCGCGCGTCGTCCTCGCGGAACGACCAGCTGGAGGCTCCGCCGCTCACGGCCGCCCCCTCATCCGAGCGCAGTCTCCATGCGGCGCACGATGGTCTCGGCCCGGCGCCGAAGCACCGGTTGGGTTTCCCAGCTCAGATAGTCCTGCAGGAGGCGCACCGTCGCGACCCCCTGCTGCCCCGCCAGAAAGCCGAGCGCCCCGAGCCGGCGAAGCGGCTGGTCGCTGAACAGATCCTGGCGGTGCCGGGACAATCGATACTGGGCCAGCAGCCAGCCCGCGACGAGTCCGGCAAAGGCCCCGCCCGCGAACACCGCGGTTCGGCTGCGCATCAGGGCACCTCCTGGCGGGCGCTCAGCGCGTGCGCGAGCGTGATGCCGTCCACGTACTCGAGGTCGCCGCCCATCGGAAGGCCGCGGGCGAGGCGGGTCACCCGCGCCCCCATTCCAGCGAGCAGCTGCTGGATGTACGTCGCCGTGACCTCGCCTTCCATCGACGGGTTGGTGGCGAGGATTACCTCGCGGACCGGACCCGACCGCACCCGCTCCACCAGACGATCGATCCGGAGGGCCTCCGGTCCCACACCGTCGAGCGGCGACAGCCGGCCCCCCAACACGTGGTAGCGGCCGCGGAACTCCGTCGCCCGCTCGACGATGCTCACGGCCGAGGCTTCCTCGACGACGCAGAGAACGGCCGGGTCACGCCGCGGATCCTGACAGATGGCGCACGGCTGCTCCTCCGTCGGGTTGCCGCACTCCTCGCACGGCCGCACCCGCTCGGCGACGATCGTCAGGGCGGCGGCGAGCCGCGCGGCCTGCTCGGGAGACTGCTGAAGCAAATGGTAGGTGAGGCGCTGTGCCGTCTTGCGGCCGATCCCCGGGAGCCTGGCGAGCTCGGTGATCAGCAACTCGATTGCGCCCACCGTCACAGTGACGGGAAGGGAAACGGCTGCACCTTCCGCATCTCGGCCTGGAGCAGCTCGGCCGCGCGGCGCTGGGCTTCCGCGACC
>DATBQV010000054.1:0-2967 GCA_036560625.1 Gemmatimonadales bacterium | reverse complement strand
CGCTCGGTCGCCCAGGATGACGGCCGGCTTGTCCGGCATCGACTCCGCATGGCTCGCCAGGAAATCCAAACCGGCCATGAGGTCAGCTTAAGTCGGTTTGGCCGATGGGCTGGACGTCTGGTTCGAGCAAAGGGCGCTGTCGCCAAGCCCGATCGTGGCCGGCGTCGGCGCGACGCTGCCGGTGATCACCACGCGATATCGGTAACAACCTCCCAGCAGGGCCCACGCGTCGGAGGCCGCCCAGTGATGGAACACCACCCCGGCTGGAAGCGCGGGGTACTTGGCGAGCGCGGCGGCGGTCGCGTCCGTGATCGACGCGATGGCCGACACCCTGGTCGAATCGAACTGCCAGAGGTAGACCTTGGTCAAGGGCCGCGCCTCGGGGGTGTCTGCCGACGCGGGCAGCTTGGTGGCGGCCAGCAGCCCGTCGACCATGGGCTGCGGTCCGGGGCCGGCCTTGATCGAGACCGCCGCCTTGTCCAGGATCGGCGCGGACCAGGACACGCCGGCGACGTTGCCGCCGGTCAAGTAGCGGTTGGCGGGCGGTGCGCCGTCCGCGCCGGAGGCTTTGTAAAGCTCGAGCTCACCGTTGACAGCCACCGCGAGCAGCTTCGAGTCGGGGCTCCACGCCAGGCCGTCGGGGTGCGGAAGGTTCGAGTTGACATGCCTTGGGGCGCTGGGCGCGCTCGGCGTCACGGCCGGCGGCGAGCCGGTGGCGGGGGCGCTGGCGCTCGCCGTCGCGACGGGCAGGGCGACATTTATGGGCTCGATCACGGCGCCGTGGTCAGGCAGCGCGACCGCGACCGTCGAGCCGTCGCCTGTGATGGCGATCGGTCCGTCGTCGGGACCGAGCGAAAGCGGAAACGGGTTGAGCACGCCCGCGTCCGCATTGAGCCAGTACCAGCCGCCGGTGCCGAACTCGCGCACCGCGATCAGCCCCGAGCTGCCCGGAGCGGCGCCCTCGGTGAAGAACGCGGCCTGGGCGGGTGGCCGGGCCAGGACCTTGAGCGGGCCCGCCGGTTGAGTCACATCGAGCGCGTCGACCTGGTAGGTCGCGCAGCATCCGACCGTGAGGGCGACGTAGTGCGAATTGGCGACCAGCCCGATCGGGCCTTCGCTCTGAGAGTCTTGGGAGGCCGCAATCGGTTCGATCGCGCCGGTGAACGGATCGGCGCGGAACAGCCAGTCGTAGGGCACGACGCCTGGCGAATTGCGGCTCTCGGCCGGGCGATCGTCGTGGATCGTGAAGTAGATCTCCGGGTAGGAGACCCCGGGCGCAGGTCCCCATACCGGACCGGCCACCCGGAACGCCCCGCCCGCGGGCAGCGGCGCGACAATCGTCGATTTGCCGGTGGACGGGTCCAGGACTCCCACACCCTGGTCGGCGACGTATGCGATGAGACCGTTGGTGAGGCCGCCCGTGAAAGGCGTGGGCGAGCTGACCACCGCCGGCGTCCCACCGCCGCAGGCCCCGGCCGCGATCGCCACGGCCGCTGCCATGGCCCAGAACCTCCAAAGCTTCCGGAAGTGTCCGATGGTCACGTGTTACCCCAACGCTGAACTGGCCGTTTCGGTATTGGAATGAGAAAGGTCGTGGGCGGCATCGCGGCGGGTCTTCTGCTCTGTGCTTGTGGCAGCGCCGGAGCCGGGCCGGGATCCAGTCCAGGCCCGAGCCCAAGCTCCGGCATGGGTTTCGACGTCACGGCCACAGAAAAGGATCACACAGCGGCCATGCATGTTGGGCAGAGGCTCGAGCTGGTCCTTCATGCGGCGGCCGGCATGAACAACTGGAGTCAGCCCAGGTCTGGGAACGAGGCGATCCTGGTCCCGATCGTCGATCCGGCCGCCTCGGCGGCCAAAGGCGTGACCCTGGCCGGCTTCCAGGCCCGGGCGCCTGGCCATGTCGACGTCAGCGCGTTCGCCGGCCCGCTCTGTCCCTCGGGCCTGGCCTGCCCGATGTATGTGGTCGCGTACTCGCTGACGGTGACGGTGTCGCCGTAGCCGCGCTAGGTTTCCGCGGCTCGGATGGCGGTCGATATGGTCTCGAGCTCGGCACGGCTCGGCGGCTGGTTGTAGGTGGATGGGAAGGTCAGTCCAAAACCGTCTTTCGGATAGCGCGGAATGACATGGACGTGGAAATGGGGGACGTCCTGGAACGCGACCTCTCCGTCCGCGACGAACAGGTTGACGCCCGTCGCCCCCAGCGAGGCGCGGGTTGCCGCAGCGAGCTTCCGCGCAACGCGAAATGCTCGCATCGCAACCGAGTCGTCGACCTCAGACATCAAGACCGCGTGCGCACGCGGGACGACGAGCATGTGCCCATGCGTGATGGGCTGGATGTCCATGAAGGCGACGACACTGTCGTCTTCGTAGGTGTAGGTCGCGGGAGCCTCACCCTTGAGGATCTGGCAGAAGACGCACTCGTCTGACAATTTGCGCAGCGCGAAGCTTAAAGGGAAAGCATCGAAGTCGCTATTCCGCCGGCTCGGCCGGCGACTCGGCGTGAGTCCCGGCCGCGGGCTCCATAGGAACGACCTCCGGCACACCAGCGCCGTTCCCGTTGACGGCCATCTCAGGTTCGCCTTCCACCGAAGCATCCGAACCGGAGCCGTTCTGTGGCATGCCCGCTTCGCCGTTGGCGCCGGCCTCACCCGGAACGCGCTGCCCACGCCTGCGCCGTCGCGTCCGCCGCTCGCCGCGGTGCGGGCGCGAGAGCCGCTGCACCTGTGAGCGGATGCCCACGCGCTGACAGGCCGTGACGACCGCGCCGACGCCCGCCACCAGGCCCTCCTCCTTAGCGTGTTCGAACAGTGGGCCGAAAAGCTCGGGCGCGCCGCCGATCACCGTCTTCGAATCACCCACGATCACGAGCAGCTTCTTGGCCCGCGAGATGGCGACGTTGACGCGATTGGGGTCGTTGAGGAAGCCGATGGCCGCGCGGTCGTTGGAACGGACCAGGGAAAGGAT
>DATBQV010000053.1:0-8564 GCA_036560625.1 Gemmatimonadales bacterium | reverse complement strand
CGAGCAGGATGCCGATGTCGTCGGCTACCTGATTGCACGGGAAGCGGCCGGCACGGGCGAGATTCTGAACCTCGCGGTCGATCCGCCGCGCCGTCGAGCCGGGATCGCGCGCGCGCTGCTCGACGCGGGACTCACGGTGTTACGGCAACGCGCAGTCGAGGAAGTTTTTCTCGAGGTTCGCGTCTCGAACGCAGCGGCGCAGGCGCTGTACCACGGTGCGGGCTTCGAGGAGGTGGGCCGACGGCGCGCCTACTACCGGAATCCGGTGGAGGATGCGCTGGTGCTCCGGCGGGCGCTTTCCCGGGCGCAAAACGCGCCCGACCGCGTAAATTTGCTTGACTGAACGACTTGCGATTCCTATACTTTGGCGGGGTCCACCGCTCGATGGGCCCATGGAACCATGGAGGTGTGTGTGAGCCGGAGCTTGAACAAGGTCATTCTGATCGGGAACCTCGGGGCCGACCCCGAAGTGCGGAGCACTGCGAACGGATCCCGCGTGGCAACGCTTTCTCTCGCCACCAGCCGCCGGTGGAAGAATCAGGCGGGTGAGCAGCAGGAAAAAACGGAGTGGCACCGGGTCATATTGTGGAACAACAAGGGCTCCGGCCTCGCCGACGTCGCCGAACGGTACTGCAAGAAGGGCGACAAGATCTACATCGAAGGAAGCATCGAGTATCGCTCGTGGCAGGACCGCGAGGGGCAGACGCGCTACACCACCGAGATCACCGCTCGGGAGCTGATCATGCTCTCCGGCCGGAGTGGTGAGCCGGGTGAGAGCTTCTCGCCGCCGGCCAAGGTCGCCGCGGCCGCCGGCGCCAAGGGCAAGTCCGAGTCGATCGAGGACTTCCCGGAGGCCCTGGATGGCGAGGACGACGACCTGCCCTTCTGATGGGGGCCCCGGGCGGCGCAATTATGCAAGAGCCAGCGCTGAACGCGAGGGGCGGTGGGCCGAACCTTGGTCCGCCGCCCGTGTCGTAACCAGTTATGCCTATGGCTGTTAAGTGGCACGATGTGAGGTGGTTTGAGGTGGCGTTGATCTTGCTCGCCCACCGGGTCTACTGACGTCATTGCGCCTGCCCTCGCTGCCGGAGACACCGATGTCGCGCACGCCTCGGAGTGAGCTGCTGTCACCCAAGAGCCGCTGGTCGATCGGCCTGGCCACCGGCGTTCTGCTCGCATTGGCGCCCGGTGCCCTCCGCGCGCAGGTGCCCGAGACGCACATGGTAAAGGCCGGCGATACCCTCTGGGATCTCGCGAAGCAGTATCTCGGCGATCCGTTCCTGTGGCCGGAGATCTACCGGCTCAACACGCTCGTGGTCGAAGACCCGCACTGGATCTATCCGGGTGAGGTGCTCCGGATCGCCCCGTCGGAAAAGGCCACCGCCGTGCCTCAGACCGAAACCCCGGCCCCCGCCGCTGCGGTGGCACCGCCTCCGGCCGCGCCCGCGGCGGGAGCGGAGGCCGCTCCGGCCCCTGCGCCGGCCGAGGCGCGCCCGGGACTCGCGGAGGTTCCGGCAGAGCAGCAGGCTCCGGCCGAGGCGCAGGCTGAGCAACAGGCCCCGTCGGCCGAGGAGCTGCCCGACACCACGCACTTGTTCCCGCTGGCCCGCGGTCTGGCGGTGCCGGAGGCCCTCGTGGCTGATCGCAGCAGCTTCTTGCGCCCGCTGCACCGGTCCGACTTCTACTCGTCGGGCTTCCTCACGGAAGGCAATGCGATGCCGTTCGGCGTGGTGCATGGGCCGGTGGCGCCCTCGGACATCCCGACCAGCGAGCCGCGCAGCTGGACCACGCTGTACAGCCAGATCGCGATCGATCCGCCCGCCGGCGCAACCTATCAGGTGGGCGATACCCTGCTCCTCGCCAACGTGCGCGCCACGGTCGAGGGGTACGGCCGGATCGTCGAGCCCCGCGGGCTCGCGCGGGTGCTGCAGATCTCCGACGGCGCCGCGATCAGTGAGGTAGTGGCGGTCTACGGTGAGATCCTGCCCGGACAGGCAACGCTGCCCGCCGAGAAATTCACCGATCCCGGCCCGGTGAAGCCGGTGCCCGTGAGCAAGGGCGTCGCTGCCGACGTGATCGGGTGGCCCGGCCACCGTGAGTTCAAGGGGCAAGGCCTCGTGATCTTCCTCGACAAGGGCAAGCAGGACGGCGTGGCTCCAGGCGATGTGTTCGAGGTCCGCCGGACCCCGGGGCGGCACAGCGACGGCTCCATCGCGATCGCCGAGATCATGGCGACGCTCCAGGTGGTGCACGTGCGCGACCACACGGCCACGACCCGCGTCATGGACGTCCAGTCGCCCAACATTCGCCGCGGCTCCCACGCGACGCAGGTCGCCAAGCTGCCGTCCTGATCCCCCGGTTCTGACCAGCCGTCTCTCGCGGCGCCGGTGCCCTCTGGGCCCGGCGCCGCGACTGTTTCCGAAACTCGTGCCGCGCGCGCAGTTCCTTCTGCGCCAACGCTTTCTATATTGCGAAACGATTCGAGAGCGGGGTGAGCGAGCGCAAGGCCCATCAGACCGGGGGGAGTGCATGCGGGCATGAGCGGACGGGTGCTGGTCACCGGCGGGGCCGGGTTCATCGGGTCGCACATCGCCGAAGCCTTCCTCGACCGGGGCTGGGAGGTCACCGTCCTCGACGATCTGTCCCGCGGCAACGAGCGGAACATTCCCAAGCGCGCCCGCTTCGTGCGCGCCGACATCCGCTCGGACGAGGCCCGCCGGACGCTGGCGGAGGGCCGCTTCGACGTCCTCGATCACCACGCCGCGCAGATCGATGTCCGGGTGTCGGTGGATCAGCCGGCCTACGACGCCGCGATCAATCTGGTGGGGTTCGTGAACCTGCTCGAGGGCGCGGGTGCGGGGGGCGTGAAGCGCGTCGTTTTCGCCTCGAGCGGCGGCGTGGTATACGGCGACACCACGGTCTTCCCGACGCCGGAAACCGACGGCAAGCGCCCGGTCTCGCCCTACGGCGTGAGCAAGCTCGCCGGGGAGCACTATCTCCGGGCCCTCGGTCTCCTGCGCGGCTTCGAGGGTGTCGCCCTCCGCTACGCCAACGTGTTCGGTCCCCGGCAGGACCCCAAATCCGAGGCCGGCGTCGTCTCCATCTTCGTCTCGCGGGTGCTCACCGGCCGCCCGCTCACGGTGTTCGGCGACGGGACCCAGACCCGCGACTACGTATTTGTCCGCGACGTGGCCCGCGCCAACGTGCTTGCGGCGACCGCCGCCGTTCCCGGCGGCGACGGGATCGACGACACCGCCTTCAACATCGCCACCGCCCGCGAGCGCACCGTGCTCGACGTGGCCGAAGGGGTGATGGGTGTGATCGGGCAGCGGGTCCCGGTCGAGCTCGCTCCGGCGCGCCCGGGGGAGCTCCTGCGCAGCGTACTCGACACCGCAAAGGCCGCGCAGCGACTCGGCTGGCGCCCCGAGCATCGCTTCGAGGACGGGCTGGGCGAGCTGGTATCCTGGTTTCGAGAGGAGGCATGCTGATGCTGCAGGGCGCATCCCCCATTCCGCGGTCGTCGCTCGTCGACCTGGTGCTGATCGCCAGCCCCGAGACGAAAGTCGTCCTGGCCATCACGGCGGTGTTCTCGATCATCTCCTGGTTCATCATCGTGGCGAAGTGGTGGCAGTTCCGCCGGCTCAACAAGCAGGCGGACCGCTTCTTCTCCGAGATGGAGCGCGCCACCCGGCTTCAGGAGGCGTATCAGGCCGTGATGAAGCAGCCGCCGTCGCCCTACAATCGGCTGTTCCGCGAGGCCATCACCTTCTATTCGGAGCTCAAGCCGGGCGCACTGCGGGACGACCGCCCCACCCAGGCCACCTCGCTGACCGCGACCCAGCTCGAGGCGCTCAAGATGATTCTGGGAAAGGAAGTGGCCGCCGAGCGCGACCTGCTCAGCCACTACGTGCCCTGGCTCGCGACGATCGGCTCAGTGAGTCCGCTCGTCGGCCTGCTGGGCACGGTCCTCGGTATCATGAACGCCTTCGTCGGCATCGCCACCAAGGGGTCCGGCAGTCTCGCCGCGGTCGCCCCCGGTGTGGCCGAGGCGCTGGTCGCCACCTTCGGCGGTCTGGCCGCCGCGATCCCGGCGGTCATCACCTACAACCTGTTCGTCAACCGCATCCGGCTCTTTGCCGGCGAGCTCGAGGGCTTCGCCAATGAGTTGATCGGGACGATGGCCAGGGAGGGGCTGATCTGATGATGAGCCTGGGCGGGGGCCTCGGGAGCCAGCGGGGCGAGCTCAATTTCAACGCCGACATCAACGTCACGTCCCTGATCGACGTGGTGCTGGTGCTCCTGATCGTCTTCATGATTACGGCCCCGATCATGCAGGGCGGCCTCGACGTCGAGCTTCCGAGGGCCGAGGCACGGCCGCTCCAACCCAAAGAGGGCATGGTCGTCTCGGTCAATCGGGACGGCAAGGTCTACGTAGACAACACGCCGGTCTCCTACCGGGACTTCCGCGCGACCTTCCGGGCGTTGGTGGCGCAACGGAAGCCGGAGGGAGTGTACCTCCAGGCGGACGCCCGGGTGCCCTATGGCGAGGTCGTCAAGGTCCTGGCGGTGATTCGCCTGGCCGGCATCGCGAACGTCGGTCTCGTGGCGGCCGATGAGGACCAGTAGGGATGAAGCTGCGGGTCAAGGCGCGGGAAGGGCCGAGCGTTCCGGCGGGTGTGATCGGGACGACGCTGCTCCATGCGGCGGCCGTGGCCCTGATCATCGTGAGCCCCCATACCGAGGCCAAGGCGGGGCCGCCGAGCTACGCCGTGGAGCTGATCGCGGCACCCGAGCCGCAGCCGACGCTCAAGAAGGCCGCTCCGGAGGCCGTTCCGACGGCACCGGAGGACAAGCCGGCGCCACTCAAGCCGCAGCCCGCCAAGTTACCGCCCAAGCCGGTGCCCAAGCCGCCGCCGCAACCGGAAAAGAAGGAAGCGCCCATCAAGACCAAGGCGCCGGAGAAGCCGCTGCCAGGCGAGACGCCGAGTACCGGGACGGACATCGCGACCGTGAAGACCCCCGGTCTCGACTTCCCGTACCCGGAGTATCTCCGGAACATCGTCTCGGAGGTCTACCGGCGCTGGGATCGGCCCTCCGGGGCGGCGAGCCTTCAGGGGGAAGTCGCGTTTCTCATCCTGCGAGACGGGTCGGTGCGCGAGATCAAGTTCATTCGCTCGTCCGGCAACTTCGCGTTCGATCTGGACGCGCAGGGGGCCATCGAGGCGGCGGGGAACGCCCGTGCATTCGGCCCGTTGCCCGACGGCTATCCGGCGGACGTGCTGCCGGTCTCGTTCTACTTTACGCCCAGACCTCGATGACACGATTCCTTTCGACCGGTGTGGCGGCGTGCGCCGCGCTGACGTTTGCGGCCTCGGCGGCGGCCCAGGATACGACCCGGGTTCCCGAGGGCGTCCGTGTCGGGATCAACTACACGCCGGGGGCGCAGCCCGGCCTTGTGGTGATCCCGGGGCCGGGCATCGACTCGGTCCGCGCGATCGTGGCCCGCGATCTCGACTACAGCGACCGCTTCAAGATCATCCCCGTCGCCGACCCGGGCGGAAGCGCGGCTCCCGGTCCGATCAACTACGGCCTCTACAAGGCGCTCGGCGCCGACTTCGCCGTGGAGCTGCTGGACGAGGGCGGGAAGGTGACCGCCCGGCTGCACGACGTCGCCCGCTCGGTGCTCGCCAACCAGCAGACCGCGACCCTGCCGCCGCCGAGCGACGCGAACTTCCGCCTCGCCACGCACGTGCTGTCCGACGAGATCGTGCGCTGGGCCACCGGGACGCCGGGGATCGCCGCGACCCGCATTCTCTTCGTGCAGAACGGCCGGATCTGGCAGATGGACGCCGATGGGTATGCGGCCCATGCGCTCACGCCCGACGGGCAAACGTCGCTTTCGCCCGCCTGGTCGCCGGACGGGCGGCGGATGGCGTTCACCAAGCTGGTCGAGGGACGAGGCGGGGTGTTCCTGCAAACGCTTGCGACAGGCGAGGTCGCGCAGCTGCCGGGGACCGAGAGCGGGCTCAACATCACCCCGATGTTCGCGCCGGATGGCCAGCGCGTCGTGTACGCGCGCTCGGACGAGAAGGGCACCGACATCTACGTCGCGACGCTGGGCGATCGCACGCCGCAACGCTTGACCGCCGGGAAGTTCGCCGACAACTTGTCGCCGACGTATTCGCCCGACGGACGACGCATCGCCTTCATCTCGACCCGAGCCGGGCCGCCGCAGTTGTACTCGATGGGCGCCGACGGGACCGAGCAAGAGCTGTTCGCCCCCTTCGACTTCGGCGTCACCGGTCCCTCGTACGCTCCGGAGTGGTCCCCCGACGGCTCGTCGGTGGTGTTCCATCGCGAAGTCTCCGGAGTCCCGCAGATCTTTGTGCTCACCGTGGCAGGCCGCAAGCTCCGCCAGATCTCGTCCACCGGTCGGAACGAAGACGCGACCTGGGCGCCGGACGGGCGCCATCTCTGCTTCGTCTCCGATCGGACCGGCGCCCGCCAGCTGTGGGTGATCGATGCCGAGACCGGTCGCAATCGTCAGCTTTCAACGCCGGGCTGGGCCCGGCTCCCCGCGTGGTCCCGGCGCCTGGCCGGGGCCGCAGTCGTCTCCAACCCTTGAGGCCAGGAGTCATGATGCGCCCATCGTCGATTCTGACGCTCCTCGCGGCCGCCACGCTCGTGGCGGCCTGCGGCAAGAAGCCGGCGCCCGAGCAACCGGCGCCCCAGCCGACTCCCTCTGCGCAGGAGGCGCCGCCGCCGCCGCCGCCTCCGGCACGAAATGACGACGCCGAACGGCGCGCCCGCGAAGCCGCCGCGGCCGCCGCCAAGGTTCGCACCGACCTCGCCGACATGATCCACTTCGACTTCGACAAAGCGGACGTGCGGACGAGCGATCAGGGGATCCTGGACCGCAAGGCCGCGATTCTCGGGGCCAACGGTGCGGTGCGGCTCCGGATCGCCGGGCATTGCGATGAGCGCGGCAGCGACGAGTACAACCTCGCTCTGGGCAATCGCCGGGCGGCCTCGGCCAAGCGCTACCTCACCGGCAAAGGCGTCGACGAAGGCCGACTGGACGTTGTCTCGTACGGTAAGGAGCGGGCCCTCGATCCGGGTCACTCCGAGGACGCCTGGGCCAAGAACCGGCGCGACGAGTTCGAGATCACCGCCGGCGGCGACAACTTGATGGCGCCCAAGTGAGGTGGTCGCGTTGGGCTCTCCTGGTCGCCGCCGGGCTGAGTCCGCTCGCCTGCGCGACATCCGGTGAGGTCCGGCGCGTGCAGAACGAGGTGGCGCTTCTGCGGGCCGAGTCCGCACGCCAGGACTCGACCCGCGGGGCCCGGCTCGCGGAGATCATCCGCCTGCAGCAACGCATTCTCGATTCGCTGGGCCTGTCGGTGCGTGCGCTGCGGGGGGAAACGCAGCAGGACCTCTACAACATCGAGCAGCAGCTGGTGCAGCTGCAGGAGCTGACCGGTCAGAGCCAGCAGCGGTTGACCGAGCTCCGGACGCAGCTGGAGGCGCGGCAGGCGGAGATCACCGCCGCGAGCGTGGCGCCGCCGCCCTCGGCGGGCGGTGATACGACGCGGGCGGCCGTTTCCCCGCCCGCTCCCGCCGCCAGCGCGGACGAGATGTACGAAGCGTCGGTGGCCCAGCTTCGCCGGGGCAGCACCGCCACGGCGCGGACCGGGCTCCGGCAGTTGCTGCAGAATTATCCCACCAGCGAGCGGGCGCCCGACGCCATCTATTTCCTCGGCCAGAGTTTCGCCGCGGAGAACCCCGATTCGGCGGCGGCGTACTACAAGCAGGTGGTCGATCGTTATCCGCAGTCGCCCCGCGCATCGGCGGCGCTCTACAACCTCGGCCTTCTCGCGGAGCGACGGAAGGACGTCGCGGGTGCCAAGGACGCGTATCAGCGCGTCGTGCGGCAATACCCGCGGTCGGGCGAGGCCGCGCTGGCGCGCGACCGGCTCAAGGCGCTCGGGCGCTAGGCTCGGGCGCCTCGCCCCGAGGCCATGGCCAACGCGCGGCCGCTTCCCGGGTCGAGCCGACACAGCTCCGCCCGGGGCGCGGCATGGGGAGTGGCGGTCGCCCTGGCGCTGGTGGGCGCCCGTGCGGCCGCGGCCCAGGAGCCGGGCGTCTCCGGCGGAGGCATCGGGGGGCTGGTCCCCGGCATCCGCCCGGGGCAGGGGATGAGCATCGGACAGGTCGGCCCCGGCCAGCCGCTCGATACCGCCACCGCCCGCATGCTCGGCCTTCCCACCGCGCCCACCCGCACCTTCCCCGAAGCCGATTCGGTGCTCACCGAGCTGCTCAAACGCACCGGCTACAAGGTCACCCGATACAGGGCGGATTCGGCGACGTACTACGCCGATGACCGGCGGATGCGCCTGACGGGCGCGGCGCTGACCGAGCGGGAGGGCGTGAAGCTCGAGGCGGATACGGTGCGGTATCAGGAGACGAGCTGCCTGCTGGAGGCGGGCGGAGAGCCGCACCTTTTCGAGAAGAGCCAGATTCTGGTGGGCGGGGCCATCGAATACAACACCTGCACCAGCCGCGGC
>DATBQV010000052.1:0-2091 GCA_036560625.1 Gemmatimonadales bacterium | reverse complement strand
CCTTCGAGACCGAAGAGCGCGCGGAGGACCCGGTCTACGCCCTGGGCCGTGATCTGGGGCTCAACAGCGTGCCCCGGAGCCTCGTGTGCGTGGACATCTCGCATAACCAGGGCCGGGACATCGTGGGCTCGCTGGTGTGGTTCGAGGCGGGCCGCCCGAAGAAGAGCGAGTACCGGAAGTTCAAGATCAAGGGCCTCGCGGAGCAGGACGACTTCGCGGCGATCTACGAGGTCGTCACCCGCTATCTCACCCGGCGCCGCGACGAGGGCGACCCGCTGCCCGATCTCATGGTGATCGACGGCGGCAAGGGCCAGCTCAACGCCGCGGTCGAGGCGGCGAGGGCCCTGAACCTGGAGCAGATCCCCATCGTGAGCCTCGCCAAGCGTGAAGAGGAGGTGTTCCTCCCGGGACGTGCCGACAGCCTGCGGCTCTCCCGGCGGAGCCCGTCGCTCCGGTTGCTCCAGCGGGCCCGCGATGAGGCGCATCGGTTCGGGCTCGCCTACAACCGCAAGCGCCGCGCGAAGCGCACCATCACCTCCGAGCTGCTGGACATCCCCGGCGTCGGTCCAACCCGGCGGCGGCGCCTCCTGGAGCGCTTCGGCAGCCTGGCCGGCGTGCGCTCTGCCACGCCAGGGGAGCTGGCCGCCGTGCCCGGCCTCTCGACCGCGCTCGCCGAGCGGATCCTCGAGCACCTGAACTCGAAGGCGTGAGGCCGGCGGCGGGGCATGCCTGAGCTGCCGGACGTCGTCGTCTACCTCGAGGCGCTGGAGCGCCGGATCGTGGGGCGCCCGCTCGAACGGGTGCGGATCACGAGCCCGTTCGTCCTGCGGAGCGTGGATCCGCCCATCACCGAGGTGGAGGGGCGACGCGTGGTCGGGCTGCGCCGCATGGGGAAACGGATCGTCTGGGCGCTCGAGGGCGGGCTCTTTCTGGTGATCCATCTCATGATCGCCGGACGCCTCCGCTGGCGGCCGAGGGGCGCCAAGCCGCCCGGACGCATGGGGCTTGCCGCGTTCGATTTCCCCGACGGCACGCTCCTGCTCACGGAGGCCGGCAGCAAACGCCGGGCGTCCATCCACCTTGTGCGGGGGGAGAATCTGCTCGCCGAGCTCGACCGGGGCGGGCTCGAGCCGCTCCAGATCGACGTCGACGCGTTCCGCGCGCGCCTCGTCTCCGAGAGCCACACGCTCAAGCGGGCGCTCACCGATCCCAGATTGTTCAGCGGGATCGGCAACGCGTACTCCGATGAAATTCTGCACCGGGCGCGGCTCTCGCCGCTGGCTCTCACGCGACGGCTGGACGACGACGCCGTCGCCCGCCTGCACGCGGCGACGCAGGCCGTGCTGACGGCCTGGACCTCGCAGCTCCGGGCGGAGGCCGGCGAGGGCTTCCCGGAGAACGTCACCGCATTCCGGGAGGGCATGGCGGTGCACGGCCGCTTCCGGCAACCTTGCCCCGTCTGCGGAACGCCGGTGCAGCGCATTCGCTACGCCGATAACGAGACCAACTATTGTCCGACCTGTCAGACCGGGGGCCGGCTCCTCGCCGATCGTGGGATGTCCCGTCTGCTCAAGGAAGACTGGCCCAGGAGCCTCGAGGAAATGGAGGAACGACTCACTCGATGAGCGCGGACTGGACGCTGGCGTGCTCGGCCTGTGATGCGACCGGTACGCCCACCGGGCTTCCGACGGTCTGCCCCGCGTGCGGACAGCCTTGGCTCGTGCGCTATCCGGCGCGCAGCCATCGACCCGAGACGCGCGCAACGCTCGGCCCCGGCACCGGGATGTGGCGCTACCGAAGCTTCCTCCCCGTGGCTCCCGGCGAGACGCCGGTGACTCTGGGCGAAGGCGGCACGCCGCTGCTCCGCCTCGAGCGCACCGCGAGTCAGCTGGGGCTGGGCGAGACCTGGCTCAAGGACGAAAGCACCAATCCCACCGGCTCCTTCAAGGCCCGCGGGCTCGCCATGGCGGTCACGCGCGCGACGCTGGCCGGCGCGGAGTCGTTCGTCGTCCCCACGGCCGGGAACGCCGGCATCGCCCTCGCGGCCTATGCCGCACGGGCCGGACGGCCCGCCAAGATTTTTGCCCCGAC
>DATBQV010000051.1:0-3243 GCA_036560625.1 Gemmatimonadales bacterium | reverse complement strand
GCCATCGAGGATGCGGGCGGCGGGGCGATGGTCTGGCGCGACGCCGGCGGCGAGCTGGTCGCCTTCAACATGGTGCACCGCTCCGGCACCGAGGGGTGGATGGGACCGCTCGCCGTGCGGCCCGATCGCCAGAATGAAGGTCTTGGCTCGACCATGGTGCTCGCCGGCGTCGAGTGGCTCAAGGCCGAGGGCGCGCGAACCATCGGTCTCGAGACCATGCCGCGTACCGTCGACAACATCGGCTTCTACAGCCGCCTCGGCTTCATACCCGGGCATCTCACCGTGACCCTGGTGCGTGACATCGGACGCCGTCCGCCCGACGCCGGTCAGCTGCTCTCGGCATCCGGAGCCGACATGCCGGCACTTCTGGACCAGTGCCGCGACTTGCTGGAGCAGCTGGCGCCCGGCACCGACTTCACTCGCGAGCTGGCGCTCACGCAGGAGCTCCGCGTCGGCGACACCACGCTCATCCACCGCGACGGCGGGCTCACCGGGTTCGCGCTGTGGCACTCGGCCCCGCTGGCCGCGGGCCGGCCCAAGGACGAAATCCGGGTCCTCAAGCTCGTGGCCCGGACACTCGAGGATTTCGTCCAGGTGATCGACGCGGTGCAGCGCGCCGCGCACGTCGAGCGGGTGCGGCGCCTCGCCATCCGCTGCCAGAGCGTGTTCTCCGACGCGTACCTTCGATTGGTCGAGCAGGGGTTCCGGGTCCACTGGACCGATCTGCGGATGATGCTGCGCGGCTATGCGCCCCCGGCTCCGAGGACGGGGGTCGTCCTGTCGAATTGGGAGATCTGAAACGGCCGCGCTCGTCGTCTTCGGCCTCACCTACTTCTTCATTGCCGTGCAGCGGGTCCGGTGGCTCCATCTCAACCGGCCCGCCGCCGCGCTCCTGGGCGCGGTCGGGATGGTTGCAGTGGGCGGGCTGTCGCTCACCGACGCGTACCAGGCGATCGACCTCGACGTGCTCGTGTTCCTCCTCGGGCTCATGATTCTCGTGGGACACCTCGAGCTGGGCGGTTTCTTCGAGTGGGCGGCGGGGCGACTGCTGTCACACTCGGGGACCCCGCGCCGCCTGCTGGTGGCGGTCGTGCTCGGGAGCGGGCTGCTCTCGGCGTTGTTCGTAAACGACACGGTGTGTCTCGTCTTCACGCCCGTGCTGCTGGCCGCGCTCGTGCCGTTGGGCGTGCGGCCGACGCCTTACCTCATGGCGCTCGCGATGGGATCGAACGTGGGGTCGGCGCTCACGATCGTGGGCAATCCGCAGAACATGCTGATCGGGCTCTGGAGCAGGATCGGGTTCGCGACCTTCGCGCTCCGGATGCTGCCGGTCGTGCTGGGTGCGCTGGCGCTCACCTGCGGGCTGCTGCTCTGGCTCTTCCGGCGCGAGCTGCCCCCGGCGTTCCCAGCGCGGGTCGTGCCTGAGACGGTGCGACTCGACCGCCCGCTCGTCGTCGCCGCGCTCGTGATCTTCGGAGGTGCGTTCCTTGCATGGCTGTTCGGGGCGAGCTTGCCCGGCGTCGCGATTCTCGCGGGTGCAGTCATGCTGGCGGTGGCGCGCCGCGACCCGAAGCCGGCCCTCGAGAAAGTCGAGTGGGAGCTGCTGCTCTTCTTCGGGGCGCTGTTCGTGGTGATGCGGGGGCTCGAGCGCTCCGGGGCGATCGGGATGATCAGCACGGAGGGGATCCGGGCGATAGCCCTGGGCGGCCGGTGGGCCACCGCCACCGCGGTGAGCGGCGTCATGCTCGTGCTGTCCAATCTGATCAGCAACGTGCCCGCGGTCATGCTCTGGCGCAACGTCGTTCCCGCGCTGCCCGACCCCGCGCTGGTATGGCAGGTGATGGCGATGAGCGCGACCTTCGCGGGCAATCTGCTGCTCGTGGGGTCGATGGCGAATCTCATCGTGGCGGAGCGCGCGGAGGCGAGAGGAGTCCAGCTGGGGTATTGGGAGTACGCGAGGGCGGGGATCCCGGTGGCGCTGGCGACGCTCGCGTGGGGGGTGGCGGTGCTGGCAATAACGGGGTGAAGCGAATGCGGTGAACGGCGAACGGTGAACAGTGAACAGTGAACAGTGAACAGGGGCTCCCGGTGCCGAGCGGTTCCTGTTTACCGTTCACTGTTCACTGTTTACCGTTCACCCCTAATCGCGATCCACCGCACCAGCAGTATTACCCCCACAGCGAGCGGCACGTGCAGCCAGCCGCTCGGCGGCAGCGTGCGGAGCAGCACCCCCCACAGCGCGATCGCGCCGATGCCGAGCACGAGTGTTGCAGTCGTCACAGCGCCTCCAAAAACCGTTGACGCCACCTGGGCGCGTTCCTATCTTGGGTTGGGTACGGCAGCGGGGAAACCGTTATTGAGCCAACAGGTCCAGTGATGGGCCCACATGCTGTGGCCGATGTCACGCCCCCCGGGGGAAGACAGACGTCATGGTGAGGGTACCAAGCTTTCTCATTGGGCTTCAATCAACACTCTCCGTTGCCGTTCCATCCCTGCGCAATCGCCGATCCTCCGGGGTCGGCGATTGTGTCTCCGGGGCGGCCACCGCCGACAACAGTAAGGAGCAGTGTCGGTCGCGGCCCGGGCCCGGCCCTGCCCGCGCTTGACGCCGCCCCGGACCGGGGCTCTCTTCCCTTGAGCCCGCCCCTGAGGCCTGGATGCCACGATGCAGCGTGACGCGGCGCGTGCACTTCAACGCCGCGCACCGTCTCTACAACCCAAAGTATCCGGACGAGTGGAACCGGGCGACCTTCGGCAAGTGCGCCAACCCGAATTTCCACGGGCATAACTACGATCTCGACGTGACGGTCGAGGGCGACATCGAGCCGGATACCGGCTACGTGTTCGACCTCACGCTCCTCCGGAAGCTGGTCGAGGACCGCGTCATCCGCCACCTCGACCACAAGAATCTGAACGTGGACGTCCCCTGGTTCACCGAGCTCAATCCCACCGCGGAGAATATCGCCGTGGTCGCTTGGCGCCAGCTCTGCCCGGCGCTTCCGCCGGGCCTTCACCTCCGCCTCCGCCTCTGGGAGACCCCCCGCAACTATGTCGAGTACGAAGGCGGCTGACGCCGTGACCCGGTCACCCACCGGCGAGCCGTTCGCCGATCTGGTCCGCCGCATTCTCCTGGCGATCGGGGAGGATCCGGCCCGCGAAGGGCTGGTGAAGACGCCCGAGCGGGTGGAGGGCTCGCTGCGCTTCCTCACGCAGGGCTACGGCCAGACGGTCGCGGGCGCGGTC
>DATBQV010000050.1:0-1690 GCA_036560625.1 Gemmatimonadales bacterium | reverse complement strand
AGTTCGGCCCGCTTGATCCCAATCTCGCCTACGCGGGCGCCGACGCCGGCGGCAGCACCGGCGGAGACTTCTATCGATCCACGGACGGCGGACTCACGTATCACAAAGCCGACACCGGGCTTCCGAGCGGGAGCAGGAACGTCGAGGCAATCGCCATCGCGAACACCACTCCACCCGAGGTCGTGGTGGCGTTGAACCCTCCGACCGGCGGCAGCCAGATATACATCGAGAGCGACTCGACGGCGCCGGTACCGCCGCCGCTGGTCGCCGAGGCGTCGGGAGTCGCGGTCCCGTCATCGGTGCCCACGCCATTCGCCACGGCGACGCCGGAGCCCGAGGCGGTCAAACCGGCGGCGACGCCACCGGCTTCTAGCGGCATCCAGCGCTTCGCGGAAGCCGCCTTCCACTGGCCGACCCCGCTGGTCTATGAGGTCTTCTTCGTGCTCCTGGCGCTGTACGTCTACATCAGGTGGCGGCAGCGCTACTACGTCGAAGGACCGCCCTAGCACTCGCCGACCTACGCTAGCGCGGTGATCGGGGTGTCAGCGGGTCCGTCGATTCCACTCGCGTTTCTCGCGGGCCTCGTGTCGTTCCTGTCGCCCTGCGTGTTCCCGCTCATGCCCGCTTACGCCGCCTACCTGAGCGGCCGCGCCGGCCAGCCGGCGCTCGCGGGGGCGCCGGGAGGGACAGCGACCTTCTTCGCCCGGAGCTCCGCGATGACCACCGGGATCGCCTTCGTCGTCGGCTTCAGCCTGGTATTCATCGCCGAGTACTACCTGCTCGAGGGGGTACTCGCGATCACGGTGTTCCAGCGCAACCTCGACCTGGTCAACCGGATTGCCGGCGCGGTCATCATGGTGCTCGCGCTCCAGACGATGGGAGTGTTGCGATTCGGCTGGCTGGAGCGCGAGCGACGGTTCCACCTGCGCCCGTCGAACGGCGCTGCGGGCGGCCTGCTTCTCGGGCTGACCTTTGCCGCGGGCTGGCTGCCCTGCCTGGGACCCCAGCTCGGCGCCATCCTCACCCTGGCTCAGAACCGGGAGTTCGGCGGGCTGCCGTTCATGGTCCTGTACTGCCTGGGGCTGGCGATCCCGTTCCTGCTCGTCGCCGCACTGGCCGACCGGCTCCAGGGCGTGCTGCGAAGTGTCAACCGCCACCTTCGGGTGATCAGCATCGTTGCCGGCGTGATCCTCTTCGGCTTCGGCCTCCTGATGGCCACGGGGCAGCTGACGGTCCTGAGCGGGCTCTCGTTCCAGTCGCCGTTCAATCTGTAGGGGGCGGGGGCGGCACGGGCGCCAGCGGGAGCCATACGGTTGCCGTCGTGCCCGAGCCCTCGGTGCTCCGGATCGCCGCCTCGCCTCCCTGGGCGCGCGCGAGCCCCTGGACGATGCTGAGGCCCAGCCCGCTGCCGCCCTCCTCGCGCGCCCGCATCTTCGCCCCCCTGTAGAAGCGTTCGAACACGTGAGGCAGGTCGGCTGCGGGGATGCCGGGCCCCTCGTCGCGAAGTTCGAGCTTCGCCCAGCCGCCCTCGGCCGCGGAGCTCCAGTGCTGCGCAGCACCCTGCGCGTACTTGCAGGCGTTGACAAGCAGGTTGCGCACGATGGTGCTCACCGCGCTTCGGTCCGCGCGCACCAGCAGCGGCACCTGAGCGAGGCTGCGGTCCACCACGGCGGGCATCCCCGGGACGCCC
>DATBQV010000049.1:0-2913 GCA_036560625.1 Gemmatimonadales bacterium | reverse complement strand
CCGGGGACGGTGTAGAACAGCTGTTCAAACCGGCGCACCCCTTGCCGCTCCAAGTCCTCCGCCGTCAGCAAGTACCCCGACGCGTGGTTCCTCCGCTGTTCGAAGCTCGACGCCCTACCGCCCCTGGCCACCACGCCGATGGTGGGAAGGACCTGCGGTGCGAGTGCAAGCGTGAGCTCGACCGGTGCCGGCGCACTCGGCGGCACGTCGACGACCGGCCGTTGGATCAGAAAGCCGAGCGCCGCCACCTCCAGCACCTGCGTACCCAGGGGGGCGCCGGTGAGCTCGAAGCTCCCCGACTCCGTAGTTTGCGTGGCCACCGTCGTTCCCCGCACCTCTACCCTGGCTTCGGCGATGGGCTGACCGCTCGGGGATTGGACCCTACCCACGACCGTCCCCCGGGGGATGGGCGTCGTATCGGCTGGGGTCAGAGAATCCATCTCGACAGGACCGAGATGGAGCGAGCGACCGCTCAGCAGCCGGCCCGAGAGGTCTTGTGTCACCTGGCCGGTGCGCCGCGTGCCGCTCGATGCTGACAGCGAAAACTCCCCATCGCGGGGCACGCCACAGAGCACGTACCGTCCGCGTGCGTCGGTGCTGCTCGTGGCCGTCCGCGGCAACCAGGCCAAGGTTTCCCCCGGAGCAACACCAAGGACATACCAGCGGGCTTGAATGGACACGCCCGCAAGCGTGGAGTCGCTCGTGGCGTCACGGACAACGCCGATCAGCGCGCCCGCATCCGACGCCAGCGGCGGGCAGCTCCCTGGAAAGGCGCTCGTGATCGACGGCACATTCGCGGTGAAACCGGACAGCCCCTGCGGGCCGACGTCGATGGTCCAGACGGGCGGGGCCACGCCGGCCGAGTCGAAGAGAGGGTGGGAGAAGGTCAGGTGGTAGGCGCCCGGCGGCACGCTGTCGAACCGGAATCGACCCCGCTTGTCCGTCGTGGCATCGCCTGCGAGTCCGGAAATCCAGACCTGGGCCCCCACGAGCGGGCCTCCGGTGATGAGGCTATCCCAAACAGTGCCGCTCAGCCGTTGGGCCTGGGCCGGGTGGCTCAGCGCACCGATGGCGGCCGTCCACAGGACGGCTGCTATCGAGAGCGAGTTGAGACTCCAACGTCTCATGTGGGAGTTCCTTGGCAGTCAATCTACTGCCCGGTAGATCGCTCGGCCGCCCACGTACGTTGCCACCACGTGCGTCCCGAGTATGTCCTCCGGCTTCGCCGTCATGATGTCCCGGTCCAGCACCGTGAAATCGGCATACTTCCCCACTTTCAGCGAGCCCATGTCGCTGTCCTGGAAGCCGGCGTGGGCAGCCCAGCGCGTCATCGACGCGAGTGCCTCGTCGCGCGTCATCCGCTGCTCCGGGTACCAGCCGCCCGGCGGATTGTTGGCAGAGTCCTGCCGGGTCACCGCCGCATGGAACGTGAGCAGCGGGTTCACCCGCTCCACCGGGAAGTCGGTCCCGTTGGGGATGATGACGCCGGTGGCCAGCAACGAGCGCCAGGCATATGCGCCCTTGACGCGGTCCGGCCCGAGCCGCGACTCCACCCACGGCATGTCGCTGGTCTGATGCGTGGTCTGCATGGAGGGAAGCACGCCGAGCTGCGCGAAGCGCGGGATATCCTCGGGGCTCAGCACCTGCGCGTGCTCGATCCGGAACCGATGGTCGCGCGTCGGCACCGCCTTCAGCGCGGCTTCGTAGGCATCGAGCGCGATGCGGTTGCCCCGGTCGCCGATCGCGTGGGTGGCCACCTGGAATCCCGCCCGGAGCGCCCGGACCGCGATGTCCTGCAGGTGCGCCGGCGACGTGACCAGGAGCCCGGTGTTGCCGGGGTCGTCGCTGTACGGCGCCAGCAAGGCGCCGCCGCGCGAGCCCAGCGCGCCGTCGGCGTAGAGCTTGATGGTCCTGATCCACAGATGCCCGTCGAAGGCCCCGCTGATGGGCCCGCGGGCGAACGCCGCGGCCAGCGCGGTCGAGTCGTCCGCCACCATGGCATACACCCGAATCGGCAGGCGGCCGGCCTTCGCCAGGCGCTGGAGAATCTCGAGCACGCGCTCGGGCTCGCCCGCGTCGTGCACCGACACCAGGCCCCAGCGGCTCGCCTCGGTCGTCGCGGCGAGGAGCAGGCTCTCGATCTCCTGGTCGCTGAGCGGCGGCACGGCGCGGGTGATCAACTGCTGGGCGTTGTCCACGAAGACGCCGGCGGGCTCTCGACTGCCCGGCTTGCGCTCGATGCGGCCGCCGGGCGGGTCGGGTGTCACCGCGGACACACCGGCGCCGGCCATGGCGTTCGCGTTCGCGAGGACGGCGTGGCCGTCGATGCGGGTGAGCAGCACGGGATGATCGGGCACCGCGCGCGAGAGCGCGTCGTGCTCCGGGAATCGCTTGTCCGACCATCGATTCTGGTCCCACCCTCGCCCGCGAATCCACGCGCCCGCCGGCAGCTCCCGCGCCTTCGCGACCACTCGGCGGATCACTTCGTCATACGACGTGGCCCCGACAAGATCCACGTTCCGGAGGGCGAGTCCCAGGCCGACGAGGTGGGCGTGCGCGTCCGCGAGCCCGGCGAGGACGGTTTGGTCGGGCAACTCGAGGACCGACGTCGCGGGGCCTCGGTAGCGCAGGGCGTCGCTCCGGGCCCCGACGAATACGATCCGGGCGCCGCGAACGGCGAACGCCTCGGCGGTCGGCATCGCGGTGTCGCTGGTATACACGCGCGCGGGGACGACGATCAGGTCGGCGGGTGGAAGGTCCGGAGCCCGCTGGCGAGTGCGGGTCGTGCAGCCGGCCAGGGCCAGCGCGAGGGCGAGGGAATGGCGCATGGGCGTGGAAGCTGTGGGGGTGGGCTCGGCCCGTCCACCGGCGGCGGGTGTCCGGGCCCTGAGGAGCGGCAGGGGCGAGCGGCGG
>DATBQV010000048.1:0-2431 GCA_036560625.1 Gemmatimonadales bacterium | reverse complement strand
CCGGGCGGTGGAGCGGGCGCGGCTGGAGAAGGCCCCCACGCTGCTCGAGGTGCGCACGTACCGCTTCATGGGTCACTCGATGTCGGACCCGATCCACGGGCACTATCGCACCAAGGAGGAGGTCGAGGAGCATCGCAAGCGCGACCCGATCGCGCTCTGGTCGCACAAGCTCATCGACGACGGGCTGATGGACGAGCCGGCCGTCCGCGCGATGGACGCGGAGGTGACCGCGGAAATCGCCGATGCGTACCAGTTCGCCGACCAGGCGCCGGAGCCAGACCCGTCCCAACTTTACACGGACGTGTATGCTGGAGAGAAGAGCGTGAACAGTGAACAGTAAACAGTGAACAGGGTGCTCCGCTCGCGCATGGAGGCGCCTGTTCACGGTTCACTGTTCACTGTTTACCGTTCCTGACGCTCATATGTCGACACTCACCTACCGCGACGCCCTGAACGCGGCGCTCCGCGAAGAGATGCGCCGGGACGAATCCGTCTTCCTCATGGGTGAAGAGGTCGGAACCTACCAGGGCGCCTACAAGGTGAGCCGTGGGCTGCTCGACGAATTCGGTCCCATGCGCGTGGTGGACACCCCGATCACCGAGCTGGGGTTCGCGGGTGTGGGCGTCGGCGCCGCGATGACCGGGCTTCGGCCCGTCATCGAGTTCATGACCTGGAACTTTGCGCTGCTCGCCATTGACCAGCTGGTGAACTCGGCGGCCAAGATGCGCTACATGTCGGCCGGGCAGATCGGCGTGCCGGCCGTGTTCCGCGGGCCCGGTGGCGCGGCACTCCAGCTCGGCGCGCAACACTCCCAGGCGTTCGAGAGCTACTACGCGCACATCCCCGGCCTCAAGGTGGTGATGCCGGCGACGCCGGCCGACGCGAAGGGGCTCCTCAAGAGCGCCATTCGGGACGACGACCCGGTTGTGTTCATCGAGGGCGAAATGCTCTACAACCTGAAGGGCGACGTCCCCGACGAGGAGTACGTGATTCCGCTGGGTCAGGCCGAGGTGAAGCGGGCGGGCCGCGACGTCACGATCGTCTGCCACTCGAAGACCGTGTCGGTCTCGCTCAAGGCCGCCGAGCAGCTGGCCGCCGAAGGCGTCGAGGCGGAAGTCGTGGATCTCCGCACGATCCGGCCGCTGGACGTCGCGACGGTGCTCGCGTCGGTGGCGCGCACGCACCGGTGCGTGGTGGCGGAAGAGGGATGGCCGTTCGCCGGGGTGGGTGCGCAGGTCGTGGACCTGATCCAGCGGGAGGTATTCGACGAGCTGGACGCGCCGGTCCTCCGGGTCACCGGCGCCGATGTCCCCATGCCGTACAACCGGCATCTGGAGAAGGCGGCGAAGGTGGACGCGGGCAAGGTGGTCGAGGCGGTGGGACGGGTTCTCTACCGGTGACGAAGGACGATCGGCGGTAAGCCGCCGGCTCTCTATGGCAACTCAAGTCGTGATGGAGGCCCTCTCGCCGACGATGGAAGAGGGCCGCCTGGTCGAGTGGAAGAAGCAGGAGGGTGAGACCGTCGCCGTGGGCGACGTGCTCGCCGAGGTGGAGACCGACAAGGCCGTGATGGAGCTGGTGGCCCGGGTCGGTGGCGTTCTGCTGCGCCAGACGGTGCCGGCCGGGCAGACCGTGCCCGTCTCGTCGCCGATCGGGCTCATCGGCCAGCCAGGGGAGGCGGCGCCGGCAACGACGGGGAACGGCGCCGGCGGTGGTGCCAAGGCCGTGCCCCCATCGCCACCGAGCGTTCCGGCAGCGGCGCCGGGCGCACCGGCGGCCCCCGCCCCGGCCCCGGCAAGTGCGGGCGGGGCGGCGCGCGTCAAAGCCTCGCCCCTCGCCCGAAAAATCGCCCAGGAGCGCGGGCTCGACCTCCGCTCGATTCAGGGCTCGGGACCCGAGGGCCGCGTGGTGCTCCGGGACCTCGAAGCCGCGCGCCCCGCCCGCCCCGCGTCACCGCCGACCATAGCCGCAGCAGCCGGCGCGGGCACGCCCGGCGCAAGCGCGGCCGCTCCCAGCCCGCCACCGGGCGTGCGCCCCATTGTCGTCGCACCGGGCGAGGCGTTCGGCGACGTGCCGCTCAGCCAGATGCGCAAGACGATCGCGCGCCGGCTGGTGCAATCGATCGGGCCGGTGCCCACGTTCTACCTCACGAGCGAGGTGGACATGGAGCGCGTCTCCGAAGCGCGCGCGGCGATGCTGTCCGCCACCCCCGACGTGAAGGTGTCGTTCAACGATATCGTGATCAAGGCGGCGGCCACCGCGCTTCGGCAGCACCCCGCCTGCAACGCATGGTGGCAGGACGACCACATCCGGTACTGGAACGAAGTGCACATCGGGATGGCCGTTGCGATCGAGGACGGATTGATCACACCGGTCATTCGGCACGCCGACCGCAAGTCGCTTCGCGACATCGGTGCGGAGGCCCGGGACC
>DATBQV010000047.1:0-1593 GCA_036560625.1 Gemmatimonadales bacterium | reverse complement strand
CCCACGACGTTGAGCGATTCCTGGCGGCGTTCGCGCACGACTCAACACTGGTTTTCGTGTTCGATGGTATGGTGATCGCCGGATACGACTCGCTCCTGGCGCAGCAGCGGAGGTGGTGGAGCAACGGCGCGGAGGGGGTGATCTACGAACGGAAGGCGTCCCCGCAGATCACCCTGCTTGCACCCGGAGTGGCGGTCGCGATCGATCGCATCACTTCTCGGCGCACCCTTCCGTCGGGGGAGGTCCGAGCCGGGGAGGCGGTGGTGCTCCTGGTCTGGAAGCGGCAGCCGGAGGGGTGGCGGATCATCGCGGCCCACGAGTCCACCGCCCGCTGACTCACCAATTCACCGACCCACTAGATTATCCTCATGCCCGAACGGATTCCCATCGGTGCCGACCACGCCGGCTTCGCCCTGAAGGAGCGCTTTGTCGAGGAGCTCCGGAAACTGGGCTATGAGCCGGTGGACGTCGGCACCCACTCGACGGCCTCCACCGACTATCCCGACTTCGCCCATCCGGTGGCCCACGAAGTGGAAGCCGGTACGGCCAAGCGCGGCATCCTCCTCTGCGGTACCGGGCTCGGCATGAGCTATGCCGCCAATCGCCATCACGGGGTCCGGGCGGCGGTCGCCTGGAGCCCGGAGATTGCCCAGCTCGCCCGGGCGCACAACGACGCCAATGTCCTCGTCCTTCCCGCCCGCTTCGTCTCCGAGCGCGAAGGGATCGACATCCTCAAGGCCTGGCTCGACACCCCCTTCGAAGGCGGCCGTCACGAGCGGCGCGTCGAGAAGATCGAAACGGAATCCTGATGTCCTTCGACTCGACCGCCTCCCTTCGCCGCGCCGATCCCGCCATCGCCTCGCTGGTGGACCAGGAACTCACCCGCCAGCGCGACGGCCTCGAGCTGATCGCGATCGAGAACTTCGCCAGCCGCGCCGTGATCGACGCGATGGGAACACCGCTCACCAACAAGTACGCTGAGGGGTATCCCGGAAAGCGCTACTACGGCGGGTGCGAAGTCGTGGACAAGGTGGAGCAGTTGGCGATCGACCGGGTCAAGGAGCTCTTTGGCGCCGAGCACGCCAACGTGCAGCCGCACGCGGGGGCGCAGGCCAACTTCGCCGCCTTCATGGTGCTCTTGAAGCCGGGGGAGAAGCTCCTCGGGATGTCGCTGCCCCACGGCGGGCACCTCTCGCACGGGGCGGCGGTCAATCACAGCGGCGTTATCTGGAAGGCGGCGCAGTACGGCGTTGACCCCGCCACCGGCCGCATCGACTACGATCAGCTGCGGGAGATCGCCAAGCGCGAGATGCCGAAGATGATCGTCGCCGGCGGAAGCGCGTACGCCCGGATCATCGACTTCGCCGCCTTTCGCGCCATCGCCGATGAAGTGGGCGCCACGCTCCTGGTCGACATGGCGCACTTCGCGGGGCTCGTGGCGGGCGGGGTCCATCCTTCGCCGGTGCCGCACGCGCATATCGTCACCTCGACCACCCACAAGACGCTCCGCGGTCCCCGCGGCGGGCTCATCCTCTCGGGCGCCGCACTCGCCAAGGCGGTCGACAAGTCGGTCTTTCCGGGCACGCAAGGAGG